>JBDRCL010000001.1:0-27670 GCA_043821745.1 Methanobacteriota archaeon
AGGTGGCTCGAACTCACCCAGTACTTCAGCATTGCACCCGTGATCTCGTATATTAACCTAAAGGAGAACGAGATGCGAAACCTGAGAGCCTTAATCAGACTCAAGGTGGATGGAGCCGAACCGCAGAGGATAAAGGAAAAAATTATAAAGGTGCCGAAAATTGAGCTTTAAGATAGCAGCTGTCGGCGATAGGGATACGGTGACTGGTTTAGCTTTGGCCGGCGCAACCTACACATACATTCACGAGAAGAAAGACGACACGATAACGAAGCTCAATGAGTTTTTAGCCAAAGAGGAAATTGGCTTAATCCTATTGACGCATCGAGTTGTGGAGGAGCTTGGATTGGAGTTCCGTGAGTTAATGCGTGGGAAGAGGTTACTACCCTTGGTGCTCAAAATTCCTGATAAAACCGGCTACGCTCCAAAGGTTGATGAGCTTCGTGAAATTATCAAACGAACTGTTGGAGCCGAGATAATAGTAAAAGAGGAGGATGGGTAAATGGCGTTGGCCTCAGCTGTTTCGCCTACTCGGATGGAACTAATGAAGATCAGACAAAGGGTTAACCTAGCGCAGAGGGGCCATGACCTGCTAAAAGACAAGATGGACGCCTTGATAATGGAACTCTTTGACGTGTTGAAGAAAATTCAAGGGTCCAGAAACAAGGCTCTCGAACAACTCTCAAGGGGCCATCGCGCCTTGTCAGATTGCATGGCTGTTTTGGGAAGTCTTGAGACGATGCAGGCGACAAACGAAGCAAAAAAGGAACTCCAGCTGGAAATCTCAAACCGCCATATTATGGGCATTACAGTGCCCATGGTGGAGGTAGGTGAGGTTAAGCGTAATGCAGTGGTTCGTGGTTACAGTTTGCTTACGACATCATCCCTTTTGGACACAGCGGCCGGGGAGTTCGAACAGGCGGTAAAGCTCCTCATAGGACTGGCTGAGCTTGAGGCAGTAGCATTGGCTATCGCAAATGACCTTGAAAAGACGAAGCGTCGCGTGAACGCACTGGAGTACATATTGATTCCAAGGCTCAAGGAAGCGCTCAAGTTCATACTGATGAGACTTGATGAGATGGAGCGAGAGAACTTCACCCGCTTGAAGCGCATAAAGGCAATACTCGAGGAGCGCAGGTGAAGGTGGACCGCATAATAAATTTAGAGCTGGGTAGGCTCAACGCCCATATCCCTGAGAAGCGCCTGTCACTTAGAGCTGCCTTCGCTTCCACAAGGCCTGAGATTACCACTAAGGATGGTGGAGTTCACACTTTCAAGCGAGAGGAACTGGAGTTCATGTCCAAAATTCTGCCCGAAGACGACTGGGACAGGTTACAATTGCCGATCTTCATCTCGCTTGAGCCAAAACTCGGAAGAGGCGCTGCCAGAATAAGGGGTGAGGCCGAGGCGAAGGTAGTTGGTTGTATACTCGGTAAAGAAAAGGTAAGCGACGAGCTTATCATCTACCGCCCAGAGGTCGCGGCGATTAGAAGAAAACTACCTACGACGACCCAGTACATATTCATAGGGTGATTAAGTGGAAATTCGATGGAAAGTCTTGACGGCGCTTCTCTATCCGTTCAGCATCGCCACAATATCAGCGGGACTCATAGCATTTGTGATGATAGTGCTGCAGATGGACCTGCTCTTAATAGGGGCCGTGACGCTTTGGTTTTATTTCCTGTCCGCTGTTTCCATTTATGCGGTAATGAAGGAGGCAATTAAGATATTTAGAGTTCAAAAAATCTTCCTAAGTCTGATAGTAACATTTGGTGTATTCGCCGTCCTTGCTTCACTGCTTATTCTGCTGGGGTTTAGCTACTGAGAAGGGAAAGGCAATCCTTGGACTTCCAGTCAAAGCGGACTCGATCACTTTGGCAAAAACTGGCCTAGTTAAAAACATGGCGATTAACATCCCAACAGCGGCAACTATTGCAAAAATTCGAATTGGACCAAAACCTAAGAAAGCTATCAATGCCGAGACCAAAATGGTCGTAAATGTCGCGAGGTAAGATATCGAAAGAGCGCGCGAGGTTCTCCACCCTACGCTTGCCTTCTCCTGTGGCTGCACTCCCTTTAGTAACTCGTTTGTTATTATTATGTGCTGGTTCAATCCTGCGAGAACCACGAGCAGCAGCCCTGCTATAGCTGGTAAACCGAACGTCAGGCTGAAAACTGATATTGCTCCGAGTGTCAGTATCGCGTCGACCAGCGCGAAAACGAGAATCGTGAGAACGACCTTGATGCGCGAAAATGCCAAGTACATCATGGCGAATGCCCATAATACGACAACTCCGCCTGCAACCATGATTTCGTTCTTGAACCCCGTCCCAAAACTTGGCGCTATGGAAGTTTCGTACTCGAAAGATATCGGGAAATTAAGACTGTTCAGGATAGCTTTCTGAAAGCTCTGTGCTTTAGACAGGGATAGAGTACTGCTCTTCTCAACGAACGGGAAGGACAAGTCACTTGTCACACCTCCCGCAGCCATCGTCTGCGTAATCAAAGGAGCCGATTGAACTCCACATGCTCTAAGTACCCAATCGTCCACTCTTTCGCCGTCGCGCCTAGGAACTGTGTTAATCTTGTAATTGGCCGAAATCTCTTGAACGACTTCGGATGAGAAGTCTGTTTGTGTACCTAACAGGACAACTTTTGCCTTGTCGCTTACTTGGTTACTTAAGTAGTCTTGAGATGCCTGAGAAATACTTCCATCAATTACAGGAACTGCTGAGACCGAGATATAAAAGAAATAACTGGCGAAACTCGTCTCACGGGACACGTAAAACTTCTTCGCCCTACCATAGTAAGATAGTTCGTTGGTATTTTTCATTATATCATTATCAAAAACCAAAATTGCGTCGGACGGACGGTCTAAGTAAACAACGATGGCGTGGTTCGCTTTTCCACTGGAGGCCAGTTTCAACATCTCCGTTCCGCTTTTTGTCAAGTTTATCGGGGCGTATGCTGCGCTTTCAACGGCGATTGCGTTTGTGACGCTCTCAATTTCTTCGTTGCCAAGCACGATCTGGTTGTCTATAATCACTTCGAACTTGCCTTGTTTACCTAACATGTCCCTGACACGACTTGGGGCCATCCCTGAAGCCTCAAAGATTATCGAATTTTTATCAAATGACCTAATCTGCGTTCCAGCGACATCATATGGGTCGATGCGGACTTTAAGCGAGGAAATTGCTTGTGTCATGTCACTATCTTCCAAATGAGTCTCAACGCTTACAACGGTTCCCAAATCCTCGAGCGCCTTTTGGACTATGGGTTTGGTCAAATACCTACCAACGTCAAAGACTGCTTGCCCACTTGTCGACTCGTAACTGACGAGCTGGGTGGATGTTTCCAAGTTTATCTCAAGCGCTGTGAGCATATCATTTATGAGGTTTTCTCGGTCCTCCGAATTGACCTGTACAGTGACGCGCGAGGCCTCCAATTCAAAAACCATTTGCGAGCCTCCTGCAATATCTGCGCCCATCTTGATTCCCCTGAAACTGGGCTCAATGCCGACCCAAGGCTGCCATACAAGCAGTACGGCCATCAATACGAATAAGGGTAACAATTTGGCTCGACGAGTTTTAAATGCTGACATGATAACTCACAACCTTCTTACGTTCGACATGTCTCATGAAAAACACAACGCCCAGGAACCAAGTGTTGACGATGTTGACAATTATCCCGAATACTAACGCAAGGGTCAGCTCATTGATCAGGCTGGCGGTCGTCAGTATGTTAATGCTCAGCAGAACAGACAAAGCGACGACGCTCATCGCAAGTCCTGCCTTCATCGCCTCACCGGCGTTCTCCTTTGGGTCTCCCACGGCGCCCTTCAGAAGACGGTAAGCGAGTAGAACGTTCGTCTCAATAACGAAACAGAAAGTTATTAAAATTCCGATTATCGATGCCAAGTTCAAAGGCACACGAAACAGCGCCATTAGTCCCAAAATTCCGAGAACATCCAGTCCAGCGGTGATTACTGCGGTTGTGGCTGCAACGCGCCGCCTGAATATTAAGATGACAACCCAGATGACGATTAACGCGCCGGCCGCAACAAATATGATTTCCAAAATCTGAGCGCTGCTCACAGTTGGACCTAACGCACCTATCGTTATCGAACTCTCCGCAAGGCCGAATCGGGTCAACAGCATGTCCTTAATCTGGTTTTCAGAATTCCCGCTCAAAGTGTCAGTTTCGATGTCAAAACCATTGTGGGTTCCCTTGACGTCGACGACCAACCCAGTCAAACTCTCAGTTTGGGACTTTACATTATTAACATCGGGGGCGTTTTCCACTCCCCTGACCATTACCAGCGTTCCGCCTTTGAAGTCCCTACCCAGTGGCACGCCAAAAATCAGTATGGCGACTAGTAAGACGGCTGAGACTGCCAGCGGTATCGCTACCATAGTTCTGCCTTTCATGCGCTGAGATGGCCATGTTAGCTTCATGTTGCTCTCCCCTATTTTAAGATGCCAAGTATTTAATGACTTGTTGATGGTCTTATTAACGAGTTTGATTGGTCATTCGCCAGTAAAAAATGGTTCCTTAACCTTAGATCTTAAACGATGCCCCCAAAAACTGATTGTCGGCGGCGTTTAATCTGGTGAAATTTATTGGTTAAAGATAGACGTGCACGAAATCCCATGCTCTGGAAATTACGAGAATTTTTAAAGACGAGCGCTAGATTATCAATTGATTCGGATGGGCGTGGATAAAATACCTATCGAAAGGTTCCCAGGAATAACCCAGATACAAAACTTGGCGGCGAAGTACTACGAGCGCAAGCTGTTTGCTGAAGTTATGAATTCAGCGAGAATACCCAAGCACGTAGCGATCGTCCTTGACGGCAACCGAAGGTTTGCGGGTGAAAAAGGCCTGAACAGGTTTGATGGCCACATCTTCGGCGCAAAAAAACTCGAGGAAGTCATAGGTTGGTGTCAGGAGTTGGGCATCAAACACATAACAGTTTACGCTTTTTCTACGGAGAACTTCACACGCAACGAAGAGGAAGTCAAAATACTGATGGACTTGATGACCAATAAATTCAAGGAAGTGGTAAAGGACCCGCGCGTTCACAAGTACAGGATAAGGGTAAAGGCGATAGGCGATCTGGGGTCGTTGCCAGATCAGGTCCAGCGTGCTATTGATGAGGCTCAAGAGGCGACGAGGACCTATGACGGCCACACTCTAAACATAGCCGTTGGTTACGGGGGCAGGGCTGAGCTGGCGGAGGCCGTCCGGAAAATTTGCAACCACATAGAAAAAGGTGAAATAAGTACGAATGATGTCGATGAAAACTTGATAAGCAGACACCTCTACACCGCTGGGCTGCCAGACCCGGATCTAATCATACGAACGAGCGGGGAGGAACGTCTGAGCGGTTTCTTGCTCTGGCAATCGGCCTACAGCGAGCTCTACTTTTGCGAGGCAAACTGGCCGGCATTCAGTAAGATAGATTTCCTGAGGGCGATTCGCACCTACCAGGGGCGAGAGCGGAGATTCGGGAAATGATTGAATGAAAGCCGAGATTGCCGTCATCGGCGGCTCGGGCATGTATTCAATGGCGGCGCTCAAGAATGCGAAGACAACGTCGGTTTCGACCCCTTACGGCGTTTCGCCAGAGATACTTGTTGGTTCGTTGATTGACCATAGGGTAGCATTCCTGCCGAGGCACGGCAAGGGCCATAAGATCCCACCACACCTCGTTAACTACCGCGCAAACATGTGGGCCCTCAAGAAAATGGGAGTAAAAAGGATACTCACCACAACTGCCAGCGGCTCGATTAACCCCAAGATGCGAATAGGTGAACTAGCCATCCTGACCCAGTTTTTAGATTTCACCAAATGCCGCCAGCAAACATTTTACGAGGGCGGTAAGTCTGGCGTTGCCCATGTGGATGCTTCAGAACCATACTGCCCTGAACTACGTGGAGCACTGTTAAAGAACGCTAAAAAACTGAAGATGGAGGTTCACCCTAAAGCCACCTATGCGTGCACCGAAGGGCCGAGATTCGAGACCTCAGCTGAGATAAAAGCCTACGGGAAACTCGGCGCCGATCTCGTTGGAATGACAAACGTTCCCGAATGCGTCCTGGCGCGCGAACTCGAGATGTGTTATGCCGCAGTCGGAATAGTCACTAACTTTGGAGCGGGCATCTCAAAAACAAAGTTAAGTCACGCCTATGTCCTAGAGCTAATGAATGAGAACATGAAAATGGTCCAAGGTCTCATCCTTGAAACGATTCCGACTATCCCTGAAAAAATATCATGTGATTGCTGTCGTGCTCTCGAAGGCACAAAATTGTAAGTTTCGCCTACTCGTACGTTTCCTCATCGTATTCCGGAGGTTCGATTTCGTATTCGTTTACCACTAGCTTCTTGTTCTTTGATTTTTTCTCCACGATGATAGCTACTTCGTGAGCTTCCTTACCCTTCTCGCTTATCTTATACGCGGAGGGTTTCTTCAACTTACCTTTATAACCGCAACGTGGGCAGATTAATTGTTTTAACCTACCAAATTTTTTTGGTACAAGAATAGTGCCACACTTTGGACAAAACTCCATAATCATCCCCAATGTATTCGAGCATTTAAAGCTGGATATATTTATAAATCTATCGTTGCCGTGTTTTTGCAAAAATTTAGAATTGTAATTTTTTTAGAATTTTTAACAAAATTTGGATTCACATCAATTGAAATAACCAAAATAAAAACAACACTTTAAAAATTCTTTTTAGGTTTTGAATGCCTAAACTGACTAATTTTGGCCTCTCAAGCTCATATTGATTAATTTATTTGTAAAAGCGAAAAATTTTTAACCCTTCAGAAAGAGACTAAATTGCTTTTGGAGGCGGCGGATTTAAGAGGGGGAAGCGTGAACAAACCCCTAAGGTAGGTAAAGTGCCGCATATAAACAAAATCGAGCTAAGAGGCTTCAAATCATTCGGAAATACTAAGGTCACTATTCCACTTTCAAAGGGGCTGACAGCAATAGTCGGGCCGAATGGGATGGGCAAGAGCAACGTTATAGATGCCCTGTGCTTCGTCTTGGGATGGATGAGTGCAAAGACAATGAGAGCGGAGAGGTTCTCAGATTTACTTTTCAACGGCGGCAACGGTGGCAGGCCGGCCCCATTTGCTGAGGTTTCTCTGCACTTTGACAACGACGACGGGGGCCTTCAAATAAATTCCAAGGATGTCATCATAACCCGTCAAGTGCACCGTGATGGAAAGTGCACTTACAGGATAAACAAGCGCAGGGCGACACGTGAAGAAATCGTGGATCTACTGGCGGCTAAGATGACTTGCCCTGGAGGATACAATTTCGTGATGCAGGGCGAGGTCAACCGCTTTTTCAACATGGGCACCGTCGAGCGCAGGAACATAATCGACGATCTGGCCGGGGTCGCTGAGTTCGATGAAAAAAAGCAAAAGTCTTTAAACGAACTACAGAAGGTCGAAGCCAACCTCAACAACGTTGGAGCCGTTCTCACAGAGATATCGAACCAGATGGAAAACCTGCGCGGACAGATGGAAACCGCAATTTATTTCAAACAGCTCAAACGCGAACGCGATCAAATCCAAGGGGCGCTTTTGCAAATCCGCAAAGAGAAATACGCTAAGAAGTTGTCGCAGCTGAAGCTGAAGACATCCGACCTAGGAAAGGACGTCGAAGTGCTCAGAAGCAGGCACAAAAAAATCTTGGACGGCAAGGAAAAGTTGGACAAAAAAATAGCGGATATCGCTGGGCTCATAGACGAGAAAAGGAGCTCAGACGTGCTCATCGTGGCAGAAAGAGCAAGAACGGAGATAACCACCCTCGGCGATATCTTGAAGAGAACCGAGGAAAGAAAATCACGCCTGAACCAGGATATGGAAACGCTTTCTGCCCAAATTAAAAAATTGCGCGCTTTGAGAGGTTCCGACCCGAACGAAACGCTCGCGTCGCTTTCATCCAAATTTGGAACTCTGCATGGAAAATTCATGGAACTCTGCATCTCTCTCGGCAAATGCGAATCTTTGGCGTCTACTAAAGCCGCTATCAACCAGCTAAAAGAAGTTCTGGGCGACTTGTCAAAAACCCTGAAAAAGATTTCGGAGAGCCTGGGAGAGATACCTAAACCCGGACAAAAGAGCCCGCAGGAGCCGAGCGAGGCCAAATTACGTGAGGAACTCATCGGTTTGCAGAGAACGCGGGATGAGTTCGACATGCAGGTTTCGGACTTTAAAAATAAAATCCAAACCGCACAGGCCAGACTAGAGAGCGCCGATTCAAAAGAGAAGGAAATCCGCTCTTCAATCGATTCCCTCACTGCGCAGCGAAGTAAATTTAGACAAAAGGTCGAATTTACTACAAAAAAGGCCAGAGAGTTGGAAACAAAGATAATGGGGATGGACGGCGACTTGCAGAGATTTCAGATTCAGCGCGACGCCCTAGCCGGTGAACTCAGGGAAATAAACGCCAGCCTCAAAAAGATAGGTGAGGTAAACATGCCAAAAAACGCCGACACAGAAGCATTGGAGAAGAAAGCCCAAACCATAGACGCGGAGATATCCTCGCTCAGTGAAAAGGTCAACCTCAGAGCCATCCAAGACTTCAGGGAATCCGAAAAGAGGCACAACGAAGAAAAGCTTAAACACGACAAGCTAAACGCCGAAAAACAGTCCCTGCTGGATTTTATGAGTGAGATAGACGAAAAGAAGAAACATGTTTTTATGAAAACCTTCAATGATATTTCAAATCACTTCACCCAAATATTCAAAGAGCTTTCACCTGACGGAGATGCCAAACTGAAACTGGAAAACGAGGAGTCGCCATTCGATGGCGGACTGGAGATAATCGCTAGACCGGAGGGATCTGGTGCACTATACATAGGCTCACTATCCGGAGGACAGAAGGCCCTGACCGCGTTGGCCTTTATATTCGCGCTTCAGCGGTATAGGCCGTCAACTTTCTACGTGCTGGACGAGATAGACGCGCACTTGGACCCGAAAAACAGGGCCAGAGTCGCAGAGATGCTGCGAAATTTCTCGCGCGAGTCTCAGATAGTCGTCATAACCTTGCACGACGCAATAATGTCATCGGCCGACAGGCTGTTCGGGGTCACTAAAGAGAACGGCATTTCCCGCTTATACTCGGTCGAGCTTTCAGGGATCGGGGGTTAGATAAAATGGCGACGCTTACAGACCAACCTATTCAAACCCTTCTGGAGCTCGTGCAACAACACAAGCTGGATCCCTGGGACATCGACATCGAAAAACTGGCCTATCTGTACATCCAGCGTGTGAGGAACATAGTCGATGTAGACCTGAGGGCCTCTGGACGGGCGTTACTCTCTTCATCCGTTTTGTTGAGGATAAAATCGGACTACGTGCTTAACGGACACGCAAAGAAAGGCAACGAGGAGGAGCTGGATGACATGCTGGACCTGAACCTACCGGACTTGGGCCAGATAAACATCATTCAAAGTACCCCCCGAAAGATAACCCTTGTTGACCTGCTCGGCGCTCTAAAGGATGCCCTTTCGGAGGTTCCTGATAAAAAGCCAGTCGTCAGCAGGAAAATTGAGCATATCATCCAGTCCGTGAACGAGTACGAAATAAACATAATCAAGCACATGGCCATTCTGCATAAAAAGATCTTAGACCTCATGCAATCCGGCAGGAGCTTGACGCTGCTCACGCTCGTCGAGAAAAAGACTAGGATTGCCATCGCCAGAATACTGCTCCTCCTGCTTTACCTGTGCGCTGATAGTAAAATATCGCTCGAGCAGCCAGAGATGTTCGGGGAGATCTACATCTCGACGCCAAAGCAGGTGGTAAAGGATGGGAATTAAGCAGGATCGAGCGGTGATTGAAGCGGCACTATATGCCGCAGACAGACCTTTGACATTGTCCGAGATTAAAAAATTGGTCGGGACTACATCCGAGACCTACGTCCGCAAAATAGTCCAAGATGTGAAGAGCGATTACGGAAAGCGCAGCGGTCCTCTTTCGATGGTGGAAACGGGCAAGGATACCTTCACTCTGAGACTAAACGAGGAATACATTCCAAAGCTTGAAGGCGTGATTCCAAAGGTCAGACTGACTCGCGGGGCGATAAAGACTTTGGCGATGGTAGCCTACAACCAGAACATTTCTCAGTCCAAAATCGCGGAAAGCCGTGGAAACAGAGTATATGACCACATCAGACAGCTTGTAACCCTTGGTTTTGTGGAATCTAAGCCATACGGCAGGACGAGAATGCTACGTACGACTAAGAAGTTTGCCAGCTATTTCGGCTTTGAAGATGACATGGACAAAATACGCGAGGAAATAGAGAACCGCATGCGGTAGGTTCTTTATATATAACCACGACATAACTCCTCTGGTGTTGATATGGTAAAGTGGCAGGGAAGGTCGCTAAAAAAGCCCAGCGGCGGGCGAATATGGGCCAGTAGGAAAAAACGCAAACGGGAGATGGGCAGCGCATTCATCGAGCCCAAGATAGGCCAGGTGAAATGCATCAGGATACGCACCTTTGGAGGCGGCAGAAAGATGAACATGCTCCATACCGACATCGCTAACGTTATGGACCCAAAAACCGGCCGCGCGAAGAAGGCCAAAATCATAAAGGTGGTCCAAAATCCCGCAGACTTTCACTTCGTGCGCAGAAACATCCTAACCAGAGGCGCGATAATAGACACAGAACTGGGCAAGGCAAAAATCACAAGTCGGCCTGGCCAAGTCGGTGCAGTTGATGCTTTGTTAATAGAGCCAAAAACCGGCACTAATCCAACTAGCTCCTGAAGAACTTTTTCAAGTTTGATATCAAGAAGTAGAAGCAATTATTTCAGCCAGCCGAGAAGACGCCCCTTGCCGAGCGCGTGTATCTTTTGTCTTATGAGCCTCTTCAGTTCAGGCACGCCCTCACCTGTTTTCGCCGATATGGGAACTACGACGTCGATCCACTGACGCCACGGTGGTGAAAGACATAGCTTCCCACATATGTCGTCAAGAACAGCGTCGCGCTCCTCCGGGTAAATTAGGTCCATCTTGTTAGCGATTAATATTGGGTCTAGAGACAACTCCTTCAGGAGCGAAAAGATTTCCACATCTACCGGAATCTGGCCGCGGCTCTCCCACCTCCTGACTATGTCGGAGAAGGACCGGACGTCAATAACTTGCATAGCAAGCATTATGTTGCCGTGGTTAATCTCGATGTAATTAACTATCTCCGTCTTGATTCTATCCTGTGCAGCTTTTGAAATCCCACTCATGAATCCGAAACCAGGCATGTCCACGATTTCCATTTCGCCGGCCTTATATCTGGTTATCCTGCGCGTGACCCCGGGGCGCTTGCCAATTAGAACCTTCTTGCCAGTGAGCTGTCGTATAACGCTTGACTTGCCGACATTTGATCTGCCCACTAGCGTGATCTCCATTCGAACCCAGTTAACATCTAAGCGCATGTTTATCAAAATTGTTTTCATTTGTACAATGGGATAACTTGATTTTTGATTATCTTATTTGAGCAGCGAAAACTGAATAGCGTGATTTAAATATGAATATATATTCATATAATATTGATTCATTATCGAATTCGGGGATGTGAAATTGGCAAGAAGACGAAAACTTGCTGAAAGGGAAACGAGCCTGGGGATTTTTGAGAAGTATCTGACCCTATGGATAGCCATATGTATAGTTGTAGGTTTGATGGTCGGGAGATTTCTGCCGCAGTTCGGACAGTTCATCGACTCCCTCAAGTTCGGGCAGTTATCAATCCCGATAGGCATTCTACTGTTCTTCATGATGTACCCGACAGTCGTTGGAATAAGATTCAGTGATATCAAAAAAGCGGGAAAACAACCAAAACCATTATTAGTTACGATAATTGCAAATTGGGTAATAGCTCCACCATTGATGGCTCTTTTTGCGAATATCGTTTTGGCCGGGAACCCGCAGTACATTGCGGGAGTGATACTTCTAGGGCTATCCCCGTGTACGGCCATGGTCATGTGGTGGATGTTCCTCGCGAAGGGCAACATGGCGCAGGGACTGATAAACACCGCAGTCAACGCCCTGTTGATGCTGATTTTGTATGCCCCGCTCGCGGCATTTTACTTGGGTGTGAGCGGCATACCTGTGCCATGGGATTTGATCGCTGTTAGCGTGCTTGTATTCATAGCACTACCAGTCGCGTCGGGCGCGGTCTCCCGAAATGTAATATTGCGGAGAAAAGGGGAAGAATGGTTCAAAAACAAATACACTCCAATCGTCAGTAAAATATCGATAGTTGCCCTATTGACAACCTTGATAGTTCTATTCTCTTTTGCGGGGGAGGTCATCCTCAACAACCCTCTCCTCGTCGCTTATCTCGCGGCTCCAAACCTGATGCACTATGCAGTCATGATCACCTGGACTTACCTATTCGGATACTTTGCTGGATGGGCATACGAAACCACAATAGACACCACACTCATAGGGTCGAGCAGCCATTTTGAGGTTGCCATAGCAGTGGCTACGACTCTCTATGGCGTTGGATCCGGAGCGGCCTTGGCAACGGTGATTGGTCCTTTGATGGAAGTGCCGCTCATGTTATCCGTAGTGAAACTGGGGCTGCGAACTCGTCGCTACTTTCCCAGAAAGAGGATACAAAAATGAACCAAAACGCGACGCCTTCACCTCTAATTTTTACACGCACAAATCATATTGACGGGAGCTGTGTTTAATGGAAACTGAAAACCAACTTAGGGTGCTGAAATGCATTAGCGACGAAACGAGGCTGAAAATTTTGGATGCGTTGAAAAACGATGAACGCTGCGTGCGCGAAATAATTGATGAAATCAAGATGGAACAATCTTTGGTTTCGCATCATTTACGTGGGATGAGGAAGTGCGGACTGGTGCTCAGACGTAGGGAAGGAAAAAAAATAATGTACCGACTAGCGGACAAATCAGTAATTAATTTGTTGAAAGACATCAGAAGGATGTCTGAAAAATTCTGCGTTAAAGATTGAAATTAAAACTTTCCCAATCAAACTAGTTGTTTTACTAGCTGTCTGGCTCAGATGGAGAAATCAAAACTTCGTCCTTGTGTTTAAGTTT
Organism: Methanobacteriota archaeon; assembly: GCA_043821745.1. Taxonomy (GTDB): domain Archaea; phylum Hadarchaeota; class Hadarchaeia; order Hadarchaeales; family Hadarchaeaceae; genus Hadarchaeum. The sequence goes on from JBDRCL010000001.1 coordinate 13,087, forward strand.
AGTGTAAATGCCGCGAAGGCTCCGAATGCGCCTGCCGTTAATCAGGATTTCATATTCTCCCTTTGCCTCACCGGTAGTAGGGTCGAGAACCAATTCAACAATCTTTGGATGCCTCCGGCTAAGTTTCATTAGTAAAGTGTCTATAGTTTCGGCCTCGTCGATCGGGATTTTTATGGCGTCGGTGCCCGCCTGTTTGCGTAGTTCTTCACCTAATCTGACAACGACTTCCATTACATCACTGTTTTTGGGATTTTGTATTTAACTACGATTCCCCCGAACTCAAGTCCACATTGTGGTTTTAACATTAATAACAATATTGAAAGCCTCTAAAAGCCTTTTTGGAACGCCGATGCCTCAGCATAACTATTTAAATCTGGGAAAAGTGATAAAGTGCTTGATAAAAATGGCTGAGAAAGTAGTACTTGCATTTTCTGGTGGATTGGACACGAGTTTTTGCACGGTCTACCTTAAGGAAGAAAAAAAGTTTGATGTCATCACAACAACCATCGACACCGGAGGGATGAGCAAAGAAGAGCTGAAGTACATCGAGAACCGCTCGAAGGAGCTAGGTGCGATAAAGCACTATTTCGTTGATGCTAAAAAAGAGATATTTGACGAGATAATCTCAAATGCCATAAAGGCCAACGCGCTTTACCAAGGTGTTTACCCACTGATGTGCTCAGACCGCTACACCATCGCGAAGCACCTGATAGAGATTGCCAAAAAAGAAAACGCCAATTTCGTCGCACACGGATGCACCGGTGCCGGCAATGACCAAGTTAGAATTGATGCCACTGTGAACAGCTTGGCTCCGGAACTCAAGATAGTAGCACCAACGCGCGAGCTGGGTATGCAAAGGCACCAGGAAATAGAGTACCTGGAGAAAAGAGGTGCCAAGGTAAAGAGCGAGACAAAGAAGTACACCATCAACGAAAATGTCTTTGGGCGCACGATATCCGGCTCCGAAATAGACGAGAACAAGGCCCCGAGCGAGGAGGTTTGGGTCCTCAGCAAAATTAGCAAGAAACAACCTGAGCGGATAAAGATTTCGTTTGAAAAGGGAGTTCCAGTTGCAATAAACGGCAATAAAATGCACGGGATAGACATCCTGCAGAAGCTCAACGAAATGGCAGGCGCGCACGGCTATGGGAGGGGGCTCTATATAGAAGACGAGATCTTCGGGATAAAGGGTTACCAAGCATTTGAAGCGCCGGGGATGCTCATACTCATAGAAGCGCACAAGGCCCTTGAGAAACTCATCCTCACCCACCACCAACTCATCACAAAAACAATGCTGGAAAACACCTACGCCGATCTTTCCTACCGGGGGCTTTTTTACGAGCCCGTTATGCGAGACATTGAAAGGTTCGTTGATTCAACGCAAGAGGTTGCAACGGGCGATGTCACAATGAAATTACAAAACATGAGCGTCATGCAGGAAAGCGTTTCGTCGCCGCACTCCCTCATCAATGAGGACATAGCACGCTATGCGCAGACGGCTGTCTGGAAAGGGTCGGACGCAGAGTCCTTCATCAAAATATACGGATTGCAACAAAGGATTGCCTGTACGAGAAAGAAAAAATAAACCACAGGCTTTCAATTTGCTCCAAACCCAATGTTCGGGTAAATTCACTTATAATAACCTGCGATAAATAAAATAGGGTGTTTAGTTGCTACGCAGGGGACGTTTTGAAAGGCAAATGGAACCGATTGCCAACGAGTACACTTCTTCGATGAAAGACGATGTCCGAATATTCTACCCCACGATTCAGATCAATATCGCTCACACGATAATGCTGGCTGAGCGCGGCATAATTCAAAAAGATGATGCCGTCGCTCTTCTAAGGGCGTTGCGCAATCTTTACAAGGGTGGCATTTCCAAGCTGGACATCAAGCCCGAGCTTGAGGATGTGCACATGGCAGTTGAAGAGTTCGTGACAAAGGAAACCGGCGAAGAAATAGGCGGGAAGCTTCACACTGCAAAGAGTCGAAACGATCAGGTCTCTGCGGCGATACGGCTTGCCCTTCGCAAGAGGCTACTTGACTTGGGTGACTATCTGTTAAAGTTGATAAACACCTTGGTAGCGCTGGCTGAGAAGAACCTTGACACCGTCATGCCTGGGTACACGCATCTTCAAGTGGCGGAACCGACAACCTTTGGTCACTACCTCTCAGCCTACTGTTCGGCTTTCCTCAGAGACCTCGAGCGCATCGAGCAAGCGTATAACGTGACGAACTCCTGCCCAATGGGTGCATGCGCTTTCGCTGGGACGAGCTTCCCAATCGACCGCGTAAGGGTCGGGCACCTGCTCGGATTCAAGCGCATCGACGAAAACACGATGGATGCTGTCAGTTCAAGGGATTTCATAATTCAATCTATGAGTGCCCTCGCGATAGCGATGGTTAACATTAGCAGGCTAGCGGAGGAACTATCGCTTTGGTCCTCGGCCGAGTTCTCAATGATAGAGATGCCAGACGAGTTCGTGTCAACGAGCAGCATAATGCCGCAGAAGAAGAACCCCGTTGTCACGGAAATGGCCCGGGCAAAAGCGGGTCGAATAATCGGCAATCTGGCAGGCGCCCTTGCATTGCTGAAAGCTCTGCCCCAGGCTTACAACCTAGACCTACAAGAGCTTACCCCCATGCTCTGGAGCTCCGTAGACGAGACGATAAACAGCGTCGAGGTAATGGAGAAACTGATGGGCGCTATAAAGCCTAAGAAGGAGGCGATGCGCGACCGTGCCGAGCGCGGGTTTTCAGTCGCGACGGAGCTTGCGGACAATCTAGTGAGAAATACCAAGGTGTCGTTCAGAGAGGCCCATTCTGTGGTGGGCCGGATGACAGCTCTGGCGGTCGAGAAAAATAAATCGGCGAAGGAGCTGACAGTGGAAGACTTGAAGGCGGCGGCGAGGGAAATCCTCGGTAAAGAAATAACTTTGAGCCCAGAAGAACTTGAAGCGGCGCTTGACGTTGACAAGTGTGTGGCCTCAAGGGAACTGCCCGGAGGACCGGCTTTGAAGTCTGTCAAAGAGCAGATCATGCTATTTAAGCGGGAATCCAAACTCCACTCAAAGCTGATGCGGGCTTGGAGACACACCGTGGTAAAAACAGAGGAAAAGCTACTGAGAGAAGTCAAGAGGTGAATTTGATGGCTGTAAAAGTTGCTGTGGTGGGCGCGGCTGGATACACTGGATCGGAACTCTTCAGATTGCTCGCGAACCATCGTGGGGTTAACCTAATTGGCGCTTACGGATCCAAGAGCGCGGGCAAACGCATCAGCGAGATAAACCCCAATCTTCTGAATATCATCGACATGAAAATTGAGGAGCCACATTACGATAAAATCGGGAAGGAAGCGGACCTTGTATTCATGGCAACGCCGCACGGACTCGCGATGAAGTTTGTGCCCAAGCTATTAAAGGGCGGGGCGAAAGTTATTGATTTAAGTGCCGATTATCGGTTCGACGACGTGAAGGTCTTCGAGAAACACTACGTTAAGCACGAGAGCCCGGACCTGAAAAGAGTTTACGGGCTACCAGAACTCCACCGCGCGAAGATAAAGCGCGCGAATCTGGTGGCTAACCCTGGTTGTTTCCCAACAGCGGCAATTTTGAGCTTGGCACCGCTGATAAAGCGGGATCTCATAGACCTGGACCACATAATCATAGACGCGAAAACAGGTACCTCTGGAGCGGGCGCCACACCTAGTGAGACCACCCACCACCCGATTGCCGGAGCTAACGTCCTGGCCTACTCAGCGACCACCCATCGGCATGTTCCTGAGATAGACCAAGAGTTGAGCAAGCTCGCAGGGGCTAAGGTCAAAGCCAACTTCACTCCACACCTGCTACCAATCATAAGAGGCATCTTCTCAACGGCCCACGTTTTCCTGAAAAAGCCTATGGAAAAAAATGACATTTTGGAAATCTATCGAGATTTCTACACCAAGGAACCATTCGTCCGCATACGGGAAGAACTCCCCCAGATAAACTTCGTCGTGGGCTCAAACTATTGCGACATCGGGATGGAGCTCGACGAAAACGGGAGGCGAGTGGTCGTGGTGGCCACCATCGACAACCTCATCAAGGGGGCCTCCGGTCAGGCCGTCCAGAACATGAACATCATACTTGGGTTTGACGAAACGGAAGCACTGAAATCTCCAGGGTTGCGACCTTAATATTTCAACATTATCCTGGTGAATAAGTTATTTACCCATATGTCCGAGCGAGGAATCCCGACCTATCCAACCCCAATGAGGGCCGTACTTTACCCATCCGCGCTGGTAAAATATGGGCGCTTAGAGGAAGAATTTTCGTCCGCCGCAAAAAGTTAAATGAGACAAAGTCCCCTTTTCTCATTGGTGTGCACATGACCACAGTTCTTGAAGGGGGGATAACTGAGGTTCCGGGCTTCTCCGCGGCCGGAGCCCGCGCTGGCGTCAAGCGACGCGGGTTAGACATCATGCTGATCGCCTGCGAGGACGGCCCTGTCCCCGCGGCTGGCGCTTTCACGACAAACTTGGTTAAGGGCGCACCCGTTATGCTGACCTCTAAAAATATCAAAAAGGGGAAGCTCGGAGCCATCGTTGCCAACTCCGGAATTTCCAACACTTTTACCGGCGCACGTGGCATGCGCGATGCCCGCAGGATGGCCCAGCTAACGGCAAGATTGCTCAAGATGCGACCCGCCAACGTTGGAGTCGCGTCAACGGGCCTGATTGGGGCAAACCTCCCGATGCGAAGAATAGAGGCTGGAATTCGCGCTGCCGCAAAAGAACTTTCAAACTCAAGAGAGGCGAGCCTCAACGCTGCAAAGGCAATAATGACGACTGACACCATGCCGAAAGAAATCGCCATCCAAATAGAACTGGAGGACGGAACGCCTGTGAATATTGGGGGGATAGCAAAAGGCGCAGGGATGATCTCCCCAAAGATGAAAACTGCAACCATGCTTGCTTTCATCGTGACGGATGTTTCGATAACTCATGACGCTCTTCGTGCGGCCCTTCAGCCATCCGTTGACCAGAGCTTGAACATGGTCAACATCGACGGCGACATGAGCACGAGCGACATGGTTATAGTCATGGCGAACGGGCGCGCTAAAAACAGGAGAATTACCCTAGGGCGCAGGGACAAGGAATTTTGGGAAGGGCTTGCGTTCGTGCTTACTGAGCTGGCTTGGATGATCGCGAAGGACGGTGAAGGTGCAACTCACTTGATAGAGGTCCAAGTCAAAAAAGCCAAGAACTTGGAAGACGCCCGCATAGCCGCTAGGGCTGTCGCTGGATCTAGTTTAGTGAAATCTGCTGCTTTCGGGAGAGATCCAAACTGGGGCCGCATAGCCTCGGCCTTGGGATACTCAGGCGCGACCTTCGACCCATCAAAGATAAGCCTTGAGCTCGTGAGTGAACGTGGACGGGTAGATTTGGTGGTAAAGGGAAAGCCTGCCTCAAAGCGAGCGCTTGAACGAGCGCGCGACATCCTACGCAGCAGGGAAATAGAGATCCATATTGACTTGGCAATGGGTAAGTCGAATGCCACGGCATGGGGATGCGACTTAACTTACGATTACGTGAAAATCAATTCACGCTATTCAACGTGATTTTTTGTTAACCGATAAAGATGACTACTGTGTCTAATAAATCAAAATGGGGCTGCATATGGAACTTCTGGTCGTCCTTCTCGCCCTAGGGGCCACACTCTGTTGGGGGATGGATCAAGTACTGGGTAAGTTCGTATTGAGAGATTTGGATGTTCTGACTTTCAACGCTTTGAGGCCAGCGTTTGCCATGATTTTCGTCATCCCATACGCTCTATTTTTCGGGCAACTATCCTATGGCGCTATTGAGTTGATAGCGCTTGTCGCGTTCGCTGGATTTATCGCCGAGTTCCTGGGAGTGGAGCTTTATTTTTACATAATAAAACGAAGCACAGCCCATCTAGTCATTCCCGTGGGCAACAGCGACCCGCTTTGGGCCGCCCTAGGTGCGATTTTGCTCTTAAGCGAGGAAGCGAGCAGCATCGTCTTCATTTCAATCGCTTTCGTGATAATTGGTACTTTTTTTCTATCTCAAGAAAGCGGATGGGGCCTAAAACAGAGGTGGTGGAAAGGGGTAATTTTGGCAGCTTTTGTTGCGTTTCTATGGGGAATCTCGATGCCAATAACCAAATATTGCCTTGACAGTGGGATGTCGATGGCAACTGCTCAGACCGTCAGAGTAACCGTGTCTTTGTTTTGTTGTAGCGCTTTGATGTTCGCAAAAAGACCTTCCATGAAGGTCAAAGCCTCCGTCAGAACTTTAAAACTGACGCTACTTTCTGGCTTTCTGGCGTATTTCTTGGGATTCATGCTCTGGTTGCAAGCCATGAATATGGAGTCCGCTAACGCGATTGCTCCTTTTCTCGGCGGGAAGGCGGTCTTCGGGTTTCTCTTTGCTATCCTGATCCTTAGGGAAAAATTCACGAAGAGGTCGGTTTTGGGGATGTTGTCGATACTCTTGGGCATGCTCTTGGTCTCAATCTGATGGTGTTTTGGAGATTGTTGAAACTTATAAGCAAAAATGACAATTTCCATATGTACGGGGATGTGTTATGAAACTATTCACAGTCGGACCGGTCGCCTGCAGACCTGAAGTCCTCTCTGAAATGGGGGGACAGATGTTCAGCCACCGTAGCGAGGAGTACAAGGATATGCACAAACAGACTGTGGAAAGGCTGCAGCGATTCCTGGAGACAAAAAATCAAGTTTTCCTTTTCCCCGCCTCCGGCTCTGGGATTATGGAGGGCACCGTCAGGAACTGCGTTGAGCGAAAGATGTTGTGCTGCATCAACGGCGAGTTCGGGAAACGTTATGCTGAGGTCGGGGCGTCGAATGGCAAGGAAGTGGAGCGCCTTGAAGCCGAACTCGGCAAGCCGACAACGCCTGAACTCTTGGACGAAAAGCTATCCTCAATCCCCGATGTTGAAGCGGTCGCGATAACTTACAACGAGACTAGCGTGGGTTTGATCAACCCGCTACCGGAACTCGCAAAAGTAGTAAAGGAACACAGCAAGCTGCTCTTCGTCGACGCCGTCAGTGCGATGGGCGGTGCGGAAATCAAGGTTGATGAGTGGGGAATAGATGTCTGCTTCGCAAGCTCTCAAAAATGCTTCGGAATACCGCCTGGGTTGGCGGTGGCAAATGTCAGCGACGATGCCATGAAGAGGTCTGAAATGGCTAAGAACAAGGGTTGGTATTTCGACTTCAAGCTCTATGAGAAATACCAGCAAAAGGAGTGGGGCACCCACATGACGCCGCCGGTACCGCAGATAGCTGCTCTGAACAAGGAACTTGAGATTATCGAAAAAGAGGGCGGTAAACAAAGACGTCTTGAACTTTATTCCAAGCGCAGCCGCATGATAAATGAAGGCGTCAGAAAACTTGGACTCACGCTGTTTCCCATGCCAGGTAATGAGAGTCCAACCGTGACGTGCATTAACGCTCCGAGCGGTATGAACGGGCCGGACATCTATAAAAAGATGCGCGGACACGGGTTCGAGCTGGCCAAGGGATACGGTACTCTCAAGGAGAAGACATTCAGGATAGGGAACATGGGTTACATCCGCCCGGAAGATATTGAAGAGATGCTAGAAGCACTGGGGGAAGTTCTGAAATAATTAATCGATAATTGGCTGTTTTTTCAAGAGCCTTGCTTTCAAGGGCAGCCGATATGCCTTTTATAAAGTTGCGAGAAAATCGTGTAGTGATTCAAATGTCTCTAAACCCCACCAAACTGATCTGGATGAACGGTAAGCTGGTCCCTTGGAAGAGCGCGAAAGTGCACGTGCTAACGCACACCCTGCATTACGGTATGGGTGTCTTCGAGGGCATACGCTGTTACAGAACGGACAGCGGCCCGGCCGTATTCAGGCTGAATGACCATATCCTGAGGCTGGAGAATTCCGCCAAGCTCGTAGGTATGAAGCTCCCGTACTCCAAAGACAAGCTCGTGCGCGCGACAAAGGAGACCATAAAGGCAAACAACATCGAGGAGTGCTACATCCGTCCAATAGCTTACTATGGCTACGGCGTGATGGGGCTGAACCCAGAGGGATCAAAGGTGGAAGTGGCGATAGCGGTCTGGCCCTGGGGCACCTACCTCGGCGAGGAAGGCCTCAAGAACGGCATCCGGGCCAAAATCTCCAAGTGGCGAAGGATACACCCGAGCATAATGCCCCCGCAGGCGAAGGTGGTGGCAAACTACACCAACTCGATACTGGCGAAGGTGGATGCGCTGGAATCAGGTCACGACGAGGCCATCCTTCTCAACCTGGATGGGAAGGTGGTGGAGGGCCCAGGCGAGAACATTTTCATGGTGAATGGTGACAAACTAGTGACTCCGCCGATTTCATCTGGAGCTCTACGCGGGATAACCCGCGACTCTGTGATAAAAATCGCCCGCGACGAAGGAATCGACTTCGAGGAGAAGAACATATCGCCGAAGGAGCTCTACTCAGGGGACGAGGCCTTCTTCACCGGAACCGCCGCAGAGGTAACGCCAATCCGGGAGATAGACGGCAAGCGCATCGGCAACGGCAAGCGGGGCCCAGTGACCGAGAAGCTCCAAGGCATCTTCTTCAAAGTGATTCGGGGTAAGGAGCCAAAGTACAGGTCATGGCTTGACTATGTAAAGTAATCTGGAGAAGTCTAACTGCTTAGAACCAAGTATCAAAGATGTACTTCTTTAGCCATTGTCAGAGCTATCGATGCCATCTTGGCGTAGAAGTTGTCGTCGGCTTGGTCGTATATCACTGAGTTGGGCCCATCCATTACGGCGTCTGTCGCCTCCTCGCCGCGCATCACGGGAAGAACATGAGTGACGATCGCTGGCTTTGCCATGAGGTCGTCGACGTGGCGCTGGTCGAGCCGCCATCCCTTGTATTTGCTGTAACCTGCGATTTCCTTGTCAACTCCGAATTTGCTCGCGCCGACCCTCAGGAACTCGGTGGTGCCCCAGCTCCTCGGGAACACGACGTTCGCCCCTTTGAGCCCTTCCTCGAAATCATTGCACACCTCGAAGCTTCCGCTGCTGTCCTTAGCGTTCTGCTTTGCCCAATCGATTATTTTCGAGTCAACATCGAAACCATCCGGGTGCGCCAGCGTGACGTCCATGCCGAACCTCGAGGCGATTAGCACCTCCTCCTGAATGCTGCACCTCCCGCGCGGCTTGCTCGAGTAGGCCCAGGTGATCGTGTACTTCTTACCCTTCAGTTTGCCTATCTTGTCCTCAACCGTCAGGATGTCTCCCAATCCCTGAGTCGGGTGGTAGGTGCAGTCCGCCATGTTGATGACCGGCACCTTTGCGGCCCTGGCGAACTCCTTGACGACCTTCAGTCCAGCACCGTAAACGAAGTCTATGTACTTGTCCAAGATCCTGACCCCGACGCCATCCGAATAAGAATCGTACATCTTCGCGGTGTCCTTCACGGCTTCCTCCATCCTGGTCGTGGACACGTCTATGAATGCCGGATGACCACCCAGTATCGCGGTGGCCGCCTCGAATGCCCCACGCGTGCGCGTGGACGGGGCGTAGAACAGCATGAAGAAATTCTTCCGGTCCAGCACCCTTGGCGGGCGGTCGCCTCTTTTCACGATGTCCCTGAGCTTTCTTGCGACATCGATGGCGTGTTTCAACTCATCGACGCTCCAATCCTGCGTCGTTATAAAATCCTTCCCATACAGTTCAACCATCAATTCACATCCGATATAGTCAAGGGATGTAATACTTTATATTTTTCGCGCCGAGGGAGTTTTTCCATATCGGGCAGAGATTTTGACATTCAATTGTCGCGTCTCTTGTGGGTAAGCTTATATGGATTTTACCCAACTTTTACTCGAACTTGCACTAGGGATTTGAATGGTGGTCCGAAGCTTTGTTCGAAAAAACGAGTATCGAGACTCTGTGGTTCTAATGCGCATCTCGCAGCAGCTCGAGGCGCTGGACGGGGTCCGAAAGGCTTCGGCAATCATGGCGACGGACAATAACAAAAATATCCTCAAGGACGCTGGCCTTCTGACCGACGAAACATCAAAGGCCGGCCCGAACGACCTGACAATAACTGTCGAAGCCACGAGCGCTGAATTTGCTGATAAGGCAATATCTGCCGTCGATGTCTTGCTTGTTGAAAAGCCAGCTGGTGGGCAAGAGAGACTCGTGTGCAAGACACTGAACGCTGCTATGAAGATAATCCCGGACGCGAACCTGGTGATGATATCGGTCCCAGGGCCCTTTGCGGCTCGAGAGGCAATGGCCGCGCTTCGGGAGAGAAAGCATGCGTTCATCTTCAGCGATGGAGTGCCGATTGAGGAAGAACTCAGGTTGAAAAAGTTTGGGGAGAAAAACAGTCTGCTGGTCATGGGTCCTGACTGCGGGACGGCGATAATCAATGGAGTGGGCCTTGGCTTCTCAAACGTCGTGAGGCGCGGACCCATCGGGATAGTCGGTGCGGCTGGAACCGGAATTCAGCAGGTCTCCTCCCTTGTCGATGAAGTCGGGGTTTCGCAGGCAATTGGGACGGGGAGCAATGACCTGAAGGAGGCCATTGGCGCCATCTCCATGCGCATGGGACTAAAGCTTCTGGATGAGGACCCAAGCACCAAGGTAGTTGTCGTCATATCCAAGCCGCCTGCGCCAAAGGTCGCGAAGGAAGTTCTCAGGGCAATCAAGAACATGAAAAAACCAGTGGTCGTCGACTTCATCGGTGGCACGGCGTCCGACATCAAGCGCACTGGTGCGATGCCAGCGTCCACGCTCGAAGACGCGGCCGCAAGAGCTGTTGGACTGGTCCGCGGGGAGAAACCAAAGAGCGCCCCCTTCACGCAAAAAACAGGAAAAATCAAAGCAATCGTTAAAAGGGAATCAAATCTGTTGAGCACCACTCAAAAATACATCCGCGGTCTTTTCTCGGGAGGCACTTTCAGCTATGAATCTATGTTGATACTGAGAAATCTCATAGGCGACGTCTACTCGAACTCGCCACTGGACCAGAAAATGAAGCTGTCCGATGTCCACGAGAGCAGGAAAAACACCTGCGTCGACATGGGCACCGGCATGTACACCGCCGGAAGGCCGCACCCGATGATCGACTTCAGGTTCAGGCGCGAGCGGCTGATGAGGGAGGCATCCGACACTGAAACTGCCGTGATACTGGTCGACATAGTGCTTGGCTACGGCGCCCATCCTGACCCAGCTGGCGAGATAGCACCGTCAATCAGAGCAGCGAAAGAAATCGCGAAGCGCGGCGGCAGATTTCTTTCTGTGGTCGCAAATATCTGCGGCACTCGCGGAGATCCGCAGGACCTAGACGACCAAGCGAAGAAACTCAGAGACGTCGGTGCGGTGCTGACGCCATCGAACGCGCAGGCGGCAAGGATGGCTGCGCTAATAGCCACCAGGGGCAAGGTATGGAGGAAGTTGAAATGAAAATCATCGACGAAAAGCTCAAAATCATAAACATAGGTCTACGCTCTTTTTATGACAGCGTCTTGGCCCAAGGAGTTGAGGCGACTCACGTGGACTGGAAACCGCCCGCAGGCGGTGACCTGGAGATGGTGCGCCTTCTCGAAAAGCTGGATCTCCCTGAAATAAATGAAGCGAACAAAGAAGCCGTTACAAAAATTCTCGCCGCCAGGCCGATGCTGGTCGACATCAAGGTCGCAAAAAACGTGATCCCAGGCATGACCAAGAACACTATCCTGCACTCTGGACCGCCAATAGAGTGGGAACGTATGTGCGGCCCTACCAAGGGCGCAATCTGGGGCGCTTTAATTTACGAGGGATTGGCCAAAAACCGAGAAGAGGCCGACAAGCTGGCAGCTGGCGGGAAGATAAAGTTCGAATCGTGCCATGACCACGACGCCGTGGGACCGATGGCCGGGATAATCTCGCCGTCGATGCCAGTGCTAGTGGTCGAGAACCAAGAGAATGAAAATCGCGCATACACCAATATAAATGAAGGCGTCGGCAAAGTACTCCGCTACGGGGCTTATGAGGAAAGCGTCATCAAAAGACTCAAGTGGATTGAAAAAACCTTCTCACCCGTGCTGGCCGCGGGGCTGAAACGTTCCGGGCCAATTGACCTAAAGGCGATAATGTCGCAAGCTCTACAAATGGGTGACGAGCTCCATACCAGAAACGTGGCCGCCAGCATTATTTTGCTCAAAACCATGGCACCACATATAGTTGAAACTGGATTTGGCAAACGAGACGTCGTTGAAGTGCTTAAGTTCTTGGGCGACAACGCCCTGCTATTCTTCCTGAACCCGGCAATGGCGGCGGCTAAAACCACGCTTGACGCAGCACATGGCATCAAGAACAGCACCGTGGTAACCGCCCTCTCGAGAAACGGCACTGACTTTGGAATCCGCGTGAGCGGGTTACCTGGCAAATGGTTTACCGCACCAGCACCCATACCCAAGACGCTATTCCTCCCTGGCTTCAAGGAGCAGGACGCTAACCCAGATCTTGGAGATAGCGCTATAATGGAGACAGCTGGTTTCGGGGGCTTTGCTTCCGCAGCTTCACCAGCAGTTGTCCAAGTTGTTGGGGGTTCGCCTACCGTTGCAGCCGATTACACTCGCGAGATGGGTGAGATATGCCTAGTCAGGGATGGAAGCTTTTCAATTCCATTTTTGAACTTCGAGGGAATACCTCGCGGCATCGATCTGAGGAAGGTAGTAGCTACCAGCATACTTCCTTTCATAAACACGGGCGTCGCTCATAAGAAAGCCGGTTTTGGAACAGTCGGATTTGGGGTGCTTCGAGCGCCGTTCGATTGCTTCAAAAAAGCTCTGAAGGCGTTCGTCGAGAAATACGATTATTGATTCACTGGCTGACTTCTAAATAATTTTACCAGTAAATCAGTCGCCCAACGGCCGTGGAGATGGCGACGCTGAACGGTGCTAAAGCCCTGGGTTGGGACAAGGAAATTGGTTCGAGAGGTCGGAAAAAAGGCGGATATTGTGTTGTGGAACCTGAAAAGGGTATACTGGGTTCCGGTGACCAAGCACAATGTCGTTAACAACTTCATCTACAACGGGAAGGGCGACTCGACGGTCGCGGTAACAGTTGATGGCAAAATACTGATGGAAAACGGGGTTGTCAAGACAGTTGACGAGGCCAGAGCAATCGAAAGGATTCAGAAATTCGGCGAGAAGATAATTCCGACGGCGCCTTGGCTAAAGAAGCCACCTATTCAACCACCTCGTTTTAACACCTCAAATTAAAGCCTAATTTAGCCTTATTTTCTCATAGTCAAAAAGCCCCTAATCGTTACTTGTCGATAGCTCATATTTGGGCATTATTGCCTTTTCTTTAATATCAAGATTAGTAAAAACCAATATTGGTTAATATCAAATTTGAAAATATCAAGTGGTGGATTAATTCCTTTTCCCTATGTCTAAAACTATTCAAAATTTGTCTAAGTCCTTCAATAACAACGTTTATATGTACCCTTTCGTCGAGGTGTGTGCCGATGTGGAGGGAGGTCTGAATATACTGAGCGTTCACGCCGTGTTCCGACTTGCGCTTGAAGTACTTCACCTCAAAAGGCGGGTAATAAGGCCAGAAGGGAGTATTCGTGCCAAGCGGCTGCGAAAGGTCATATGTCTTAACTTTCTTGCTTTCGACAAGTTTGAGCAGCTGGTCCATTTTTGACGCTTCAAAGCCTCTTGCTGAAGGTTTGTGCGAGAAATTATAAAGATTATGGAATTTTCAACGTTAAAAATTTTAAATTGTGCAATATTAAGACATAAAATTTCTTTCCATTCCAATATAAGCTCCCAAAATAAGCCCCACCATCACGTCCAAGCCTGAGGTCTCGCCTATTTTCGTGACCAAATCTACTAAATTATCTATATCGGATTCCAGTCTGGCGAGAATCGCCGCAAGCAGCTCCGCCAAACGCTCGTTCACTTCGCCACGAGCGGCGTGCGCCAAAAGCTGACCGCTCAGAAGATTGGTGATGTCTGCATAAGATGATATAGCTTTGTTAATCTTGTAAATGCGATCAACTCCTTTACCGAATGAGTTTGAAATCCACCAGAGCGCGCTGGTGAAACCAACTAGCATGTCATCGGCTGAAGGGGAGAGGCCGAGTCCAAGGCCCACTAGGTTTTTCGCGGCAGTTTCAACGCCCTCTATATCCTCCAATCTTGTAGCCCTCATCAGATTTATGAGGTGGGGCAACGCTGCCCTCGCAACACCGTTCAATTCAATAACTGGGGGCATTTCTAAACGGTTGATTGAGTCCAGATGAAACAATAGCTGTCCGAGTCCTTCATCCCTACCCCTGCTCAATGCGCTACGTTTTACAACCTCCAAATTGCGCTTGATTTGCTCCAGTCTGAGTGGTTTTTCTACTCGCGTCGGGGGATGCCAAAGTTTGACTCCATCGAGCGAAATCTCAAGAACCTCGCCTACAAAAATAGAATTGCCAGCCATCAGGACCTTCATGCCTTTTTTGACTCCCAATTTTTGCCTCGTATCTGTAGGTGAAATGTCTGTTATCAAATCGATAGGGCTGAGGGAAATGTCGCTCCTCGCAAC
>JBDRCL010000002.1:0-2689 GCA_043821745.1 Methanobacteriota archaeon
CGAAGTCGCCAAGGGAGACCGCAGCGGGTATTACAAGGCGATGCTCAGCCTTCTCCGCCAGCACAGGAGCAGCATTGCCAAGGGTATGGAATTCATCGAGGAGGGCGGACTAAAAAGGGGCCCTAAGGGATACCTGCAGTATTTCGACGCGACGGGCCTGGTCAAGAGCATGTTCGTCGGGACCATCGCAAGCCTGGCGCTCGGGAACGTATACTGCGACCCATACAAGCCGATAGTCGGAGTGGTCAGGGAGAACGGCTCTGCCAAAATAGCGGCCCGCTGCTCAAGGCTCCTTTTCCTGAGGGGGTTCGACATGTCGAAGGCGATACGCGCCGCGGCAAGCGCTTCCGGGGGGGAGGGTGGCGGTCACGCCGTCGCCTGCGGGGCCGAGATCCGAGACGAGAACGTCAAAAAGTTCCTGGAAAAGTTCGAGGAATTGCTGGTCGCACAATTAACTGGCCAACATGCACTCAGCTAGCTCGATGTCACAGGTTTGACATACGCCAAGTTTTTCCACATTGTCATACGTGTGACAAATCAATAATCATGTCCTCTTACCTTTTCTCCGCTCCTGAATCTCGAACAGCTCCTCGATCTCCTGAACGGTCGTGGCCCCCTCGGGGCGCCTGTCCTCCCTTACCCTCAGAAACCTTGGGAACCTCAGGCCCATCCCGCTGGTGTGCTTCTCGGCCGGGCTGACCTGTATCTCCTCGTAGGCCGTCTCAAAGACTACCTCTGGCTTGAAATACGCGTCGCAATCTATCTCGACATCGACATCCTCATGGGGCTTCTTTATCTGGATCTTTTTGAAAGTCTTGGTCAACTCCTCGAGGTCCTCGTCGGTGTAGCCCGTCCCGCACTTTGAGACCGTCTTGAACTTTCCGGTGTCGCCGTCCCGCGCCGTGAGCACGTAGCTGCCGAATGTCCCTGCCCTCTTCCCCATACCGTAAAGCCCGCCGACGACCACGAGGTCCAAAGTGTCGAGCGTCGGCTTCAACTTCAGCCACAGGAACTCGCGACGTCCCGCCTGGTAGTTGGACTGCAATTCCTTGGCCACAAGCCCTTCGTGGCCGATTTTTATCGCGTAATCGGAGAACTCCTTTATCTCGTTGGCGTCGGTGAGGATCTTCTGCTCCACCACCTTGACCCTGCCCTCCACCTTATCGACAATCTTCCCGAGCGCTTCCCTCCTTTTCACGTAGGGCTCGTCGAGCATCACCCTGTTGTCAATCAGCAGGACGTCGAAGATGTTGATCTCCACAGGTATTTGCTCGGCCGACTCCTTGACATCGTACTTTCTCCTCCGCTTCAGAACCTCCTGAAAAGGTAACGGCTTACCGGTCCGCCGGTCGAGCGCAACGAGCTCGCAATCGACTATCGCGCGCTTCGGCTTCAGGGCTTTTTTGAGAGGAGCCATGATGTCGGGAAACATCGCGGTGTAGTCCTCCATCCGCCTTGTGAAAAGGGAGATTTTCTCGTCGTCCTTGTGAATCTGGATCCTTATGCCGTCCAGTTTTATCTCGAAGGCCGCCTTGCCCTTCATCCTCTCCAGGATCTCACCTATGTCCTCAGCCCGCTGAGCCAGCATCGGATTGATTGGGTGGCCGACCAGGACGCCGAGCTTCTTCAATCCCCTGACGCCTCCCTCTGCGGCCGCCTTCGCGACCAGAGAGTAATCGGTGGTCAGCATGTACGCGTGCTCGACCTCGTCCGGCTCTATGTCGAAGGCCGCCGCTATCGCGTCCCTCAACCGCCCTTCCGCCACGCCGATCCTGGGGTCGCCCAGCACCGTCCTGACGATGAACTTTGACTCGGTGGGTTTGCCGTCGGTGAGCAGCTCCGATATCGCGTCTATCTTGCGGTCGACCGAGCCTCCCCCGGAGATCTCGGGGAGTTTTTTTATCTTCTCAAAGACCTTCTTCACCGTGAGCTGTTCCGTGTAAAGGGAGACCTGCCTCTTCTTCCCGAAAAGCTGCCGCGCTACCTCGCCCAAGTCCCCAACGTCCCTCATCAGTTTCTCCACCTCACTATGCGAGTAACCGGAGGCGTTCGAGACGGCCTTCTTGAGCTGCGCCAGACCGACGCCGGTCTCCTTGGAAACATAGGCGGGCGAGGTCCTGCCGAGCATGAGCATGACGACGCGTTCGATCTCGTCGGCGGGCGTTTGCTTGAGAAGCTCGGAGATGATGGAATTTTTCTCCAGGTAAGATGGGGTCCGCTCCAGCCTCTCGAAAGCCTCGGCCAAAGTCGAATATAACATCAAAACCCTTGACTACTCAGCGCCGCAACCTAAAATCATTAAGTCGGGGCACCCAGGGACTCTATAATCTTGCTGCTCGGCTCTATCTTGGACATTATCTTCCCCTGCTCGAATATCCTCACCACGCCGTTCTCCCCGGAAACGGTGATTCCCTTCGCCCTCGTGGCTGCCGTTATCGCGGCGACGGACAAGTGCCTGGTCCCGAGGCCCGGGGGAATCTCGACCCGGCTGCTCGCGCTCAGGTACCTCTGCGCCGCGACTATAACCCCGGCATCGTCGATGATGAAGGCTCCGTCGAACGCAGCGTATTTTTTCAAGAGGTCCCACTGCCTCCGATCCTTCACGTTCATCGTGTAGCTCTTGAACGGGTTTATCATGAGCTGGCGTGAAAACCTGAGGACCGTCTTGATGTCCCCGACCACGAAAGAA
>JBDRCL010000003.1:0-2907 GCA_043821745.1 Methanobacteriota archaeon
AACGGCGAGAAGACGCAAATGGAGCGCTTTTTGAGCAAAGTCCTGTCACTTCAGGACCGGGTTCAATTAAAAGTCGAACTTGAGGCCATGGGTAAGGAGACGATCAAAGACCTGCTAAAACTGCGTCTAAAGGGCGCTGGATGCATGAATTACGACATGCTAATAACCGTGGACGGTTTTGATGCCATCTATAAGCTCAGCAACGGGGTCCCGAGGCTGGCTTTGAAGGTCGCCAGCAAGGCTTTACACCTCGCGACAGCTTTGGATGTGACGATCGACGAGCGCGTGGTCAACAAGGCTAACAAGGTTTCCTTCTGGAGGCGCATCTTCGGATCGAGAGGGTAAACATCCAACGACAACTATTTATTCTTGTTTCCTAAATTAGGAAACACGGAGATGACGCGCTTGAAAAGCGAGGGGACGCTAAGAGCTGACAGATGGCTGCGAGGAAATCTTCTGGCACGAGCACTGTTGGAGAGGTCTCACCTTAATGAAAAAACAATCAAGGCGATGCTCTTTTACTACTGGGCAGAAGACGCTACTTTTGAGGATATTGGCAAAAAACTACGAATTAAAAGGCCTGGCGCCTGGAAACGCTGGAAAAAGGGCAGAAACGCTATAATGCGCTCTTTTTACACCATTGAACTGGCGATATATATGCGGGCATTTTAGAAAAAGAAACGACGGAAATTTTGATTGACGACTTGATCGACTACAACGAGCTGGCGAAGGGAGCCAGTAACGTCGACGAAATCAGAGACAGGATCGAGCGGAGGATGGTCCAGCTAGCCAGGAGGCAGCCGTCGCTTTAGTTTTCATAATAACAACTAACGCAGCTCTACGAAATGGCCTGCAATGAAACGAAAGGTATTTAACGCCTCCAAAACGAGGAAAAACTACAAACAACAGGGAGGCAAGAAACTATGGCAGAACCAAACCCTATGGCAGAACAAAGAGCCGCTGGAAATGTGGTTTTTATTGGAATAAAACCAGTGATGAACTACGTTTTGGCAGTGATAACGCAGGTCAACCAGGGTGTCGGCGACGTCACCCTCAAGGCACGCGGCAAAGCGATTAGCAGAGCGGTTGATGTTGCGGAGATCACCAGAAACAGATTCCTGCAAAACATGGTGATACAGAACATTTTGATAGGAACTGAAGTTATGCAAGGAGAAGGCGGCGCAACAAACGTTTCAACAATCGAAATAGTGCTCGGAAAGAAAAAGTAAACTCTTTCCGCGCCTTTTTATTTTTTTTCTGCCCCAGCTTCAGCCAGTTCAACAACTGTCTTTTGCCCGTGATTTTTTATTAAAGTTAATTTTAAAGGGAGGGGAACCAAGGGGCTATTGATTCCCTTGCAGACACCAATTTGCAATATCTGCCTCAAAAGCGGGATCCTGTGCCAAGGCTGCAGCAGTAAGATTAAGGAGGGCAAGATATCGAAGCTCGATCTTGACGTTTCCTGCGCTCTTTTTGAACTCTCCAAAAAGCACAAGGAGCTAGAAAAGCTGACCTTAAAAAGCGCTGTCGATGCCGATGGGCTCGTGATCTTGATGGTCGGGACCGGCCAAATCCCGTTCCTCGTGGGCAGGCGGGGCAGGGTCGTGCAAGAGCTGGAGGGAATTCTGAATTCGAAGGTTCGCATCGTTGAAGAGGGGTCAACCGAAAAAAAACTCATTCAGGACCTCCTGACGCCCGCCGATGTCCTTGGAATCAATGTCCTTTACACAAAATCCGGGGACGAATACAGGATCAGGGTGCCGCGCACGCACATGAAGCGCCTGCCTAGAAGCAAGGAGAAAATTCAAGCCGCTTTGAGCAAACTGACTAATAAGACATTCACGATAGTATTCGAGTAGTGATTCGATGAAGCTTGACGAGATGGGCAACTGGCGACGGACACATAATTCCGGCGAGATAACGGAAAAATTGGATGGGAAAGAAGTCATCGTGATGGGCAGAGTTGGGGATATCCGAGACCTGGGTGGAATAAAGTTCTTCATTCTCTTCGACATCAGTGGCACGATACAGATCACCGCCCCGAAAAAGAAAATCACCAAGGAAACCCTCTCAAAGATGGACAGCCTGACACAGGAGTCATCTGTGGCCGTCAAGGGCAAGGTCGTGAAGGCTAAACAGGCCCCCCGCGGCGTCGAGGTAATCCCTTCTGAGATAAGAGTACTTAACCTGGCTGCCGCGCCTTTGCCGCTCGACCCCATGGGGAAGGTCAGGGCCAACCTGGACACGCGGCTCGACGCCCGCGGGTTGGACCTTCGAAGGGCCGAGTCGCTGGCGATATTCAAAATCCGCTACCAGGCGCTCAACGCCATCCGCGAGTACCTAGTCTCGAACGGATTCATCGAGGTCCAGACGCCGAAGATAGTCGCCACCGCCACCGAAAGTGGGGCCGCGTTGTTCCCGATCTCATACTTTGACCGCGAGGCTTTCCTGAGCCAGAGCCCGCAGCTCTACAAGGAGGTGCTCACGGGCTCATTTGAACGCGTATTTGAAGTTGGGCCGATATTCCGAGCCGAGGAGCACGACACACCGCGTCATCTTAACGAGGCAACTTCCATAGACATCGAGGCCGCGTACACGACGGCGGACGACGTGATGGGCATGCTTGAGGAACTGACCTGGCGCGCCTTTGACCGAGTAAAAAGGAACTGCTCCGAGGAGTTGAAAGTGCTCAATCATGATCTGAAGGTACCCGAAAAACCGTTTCCGAGGATTACCTACGACGAAGCGCTTGAGAAACTGAACACGGCAGGGGAGAAAATAACCTGGGGCGAAGACCTGTCAACACCTGCTGAGAAGAAGCTGGCTGAAATCGTTGGAGGGGCTTATTTCGTGGTCGACTGGCCGTTGAAAATCAAACCATTTTATACCGGCTGGAAGCACGACAAC
>JBDRCL010000004.1:0-2400 GCA_043821745.1 Methanobacteriota archaeon
ATCCACCCAATAAAGCCGTGCCTACCGGGCGCAGGGAGAAGTCAACAGTGCAGTCTCTTAGCTGGACACCAGCTTAGCGGGCCGTTTAAGGGAATCAGAGCGATAACCTTTGAATCTGTGAAACGGTGCTATTTGGGCTCCCGTTTTTTCAGGTAATCCCGGTGCCGGAGGATTTTGACCCCGCTGAGGGGCTTGCCGCGGTATTTCCCGAAATGGGTGATATCTCCCGTCAGGAAGGAATCCGCACCGATGGCGATTGCGGTCAGGAAAACCAGCTGGTCTTTTTCTAGCGGGTCGATGGGGCAAGGAAGGCGTGAGGGGATAGGGGACGCCCCTAAAGAATCAGTGGGTTTGCCCGAAAGGCAGGCCTTTTCTTTAATTGCCTTGCACCTGCGATCTTCCGGCAACTGAATTTTTTAAGGGCGTCCCTTTTTTATTTGATTATCTTTCTCTTTCTCGGTGCGATTCAAATTAAAGAGAAAATCCTAAATTCATGGACTGCCCCCTTTTCCCGAACCCCTTTTCCCCGTCAGAGGGACAGGGAGGAGAGGGGATGCTCCGCACTGTCAGCGTGCAGCGACGACGCGGATCTCGACCAGATACTTGGGGTGCGCGAGCCGCGCCTCGACGCAAGCCCGCGCCGGCGTATGCCCCGGCACGACCCACTTGTCCCATACCGAATTCATCTGGTCGAAGTAGCGGATGTCGGCCAGCCAGATGGTGGCCATCAGCAGCTTAGACTTGTCGCTACCACAGTCCGCCAATAGCTTGTCTATCTGGTCAAGGATCTGGCCGGTCTGCTCCGCGGGGTCCGGGGTCGGGTGCTCGGCGACGACGCCGGCGGTATAGACAGTGTCGCCGTGGACGACGGCCTGGCTCAGGCGCGGGCCAACTTTCTTGCGTTCGATGCTCATGCTTGCATTCCTCCCGAGGGATTCAACCCAACAGACCACAGGTTGATTAATTCTCAATTTGGAGAGGGCTGAAAATACCAAAAAGGAAATTGTGCGTCAACAAAAATTTGGCACGACGACTTCAGGAAGAACTGGTTACTTTTGCCAGAAAAATCCGCCGACCGGCTGAATTTAAAAACTCCACCTACAAGTAAACCGGGTGGGCCATTAAAACCGGGTAAGAATTACGCATTGAAGGTAACGGCGTGCTCACCGGCGCGACCGAGGCCGTAGCGGGAAAACTTCGTTCAACGATATTTTTATCCGTGCCCGCGTGGAAACCGTTGTTAGTCCTTCCTTTTCGTAAGGTCATGGACTTCGTTATCCTTGGTTCTGACGACCCCGGTCTGAAGAAAGACTATGAAGTCCTCCTGTGTGGTTTCATATACGCCAGCCTTCTTTACTGTGGATCGGTCCTCGTTTGGTAGGTAGAGCTCGAAGCGGATGAAACCAGGACTGAAGCGTTGCCGGTCTATGGTAAGACCATCAAGCACTTTTTCTTTGGGTTGCCCCTCTGGCTTCTGTAATCTTGCATTAATACTGCCTTCAATTATAATTGTCTCCTGACTCACATAAACCGAAGGAGACGCCTCGATCACTTGAACCATAAGGGCCAGATGCTCCATGGCCTCCCGCCACACCGAAAACGGTGTATGGACGTCGTGTATAGTGTCTCCTTGTTTGAAGTTGAAGATGCGGCCTTGCGTCCAAACCATCTGTTTCTTCCCGCCGACCATCTTCTGCGTGAGTTTGATGTCGATGGCGTCCTTGAATGCTTCACCAACAGCCATCTTCCAGCCGGCGGCGAAGCCGTTGACGAACACAGCCATCAGGATTGGACTCCGTTCATCCCGGATTGCTTCTATTCGCTCCATCAGCGTGCCTCCTTCATAGAACGGGCGGCGGCTTTCTTGAGGGAAGTTATCTGACCCTTCGTTTTTTCAAGGAGCGCCTCCAACTCTGCTATTTGACTTACGATTGAAAAAAGAGGCGTAGTCCGGAGCATGGAAGACGTTCGTGCCAGCTCGGGTGATTGAGAGCTATCAAAAAGCATAGAAGGATGCCCCAATATGACGGCTGCTTTGTGCTTGCAGTATTGAGCGCGGGCGCCAGCCTCGCAGTCGCAGTGGACGGCCACTGCTGCGCCATCGAACTCAATCACAACATGGTAAGGGGTCGGCTTGCTGCTACTGCGAGCCAGGAAGGATGCCTTCATCGTAACCGCCTTATTCTGTTGGTTTTTCGGGTTAAGGGGTTATTGTTCGAAATATACAGCTTTGGTGTAGAGTCGTCAACCGATACTTATAGGAAGAAGTCAATGGTTTATCGCTAAGAATTCTTCCTCCTGATGGATTTCATTCATTCTCTAACACAGCAGGAGAAACCGCATGCGCCCTTTTTCCAATCCGTCTTGATCTTACTGCGGGACTGCCGTTTGATGCCGAAA
>JBDRCL010000005.1:0-5730 GCA_043821745.1 Methanobacteriota archaeon
GGACGAGAAGACTTGATTCAAGTTTTCTCCCAGAACAGAAGCCCCTCGCGCGCGATTCCTAATTTTTTCCTCGCTGGCGTCGTGCAGTGCCGTTTGTTCACCACCACGACGCTCTTTGCTTTGAACCCTGCCTTTTCCGCCCGCTCGCTAAGTGGTACGCAGACGTCCACCGGACCTTCCTGGGAACATCCGTCCGACACGACCATGCAGACGCTGGCGCCGTCCCGGCAAACCCTGTAGAGTTCCTTCATAGCAACGAGCATGTCCTTGAAGTAAGTCCTGGATTCCGGCATCTTGTCCCTGGCAAAATCTGCCACCTCCGAAAAATCATCAGCTCCATCAGCGGAGACAGCATCGATTAAATTTTTAGTACTCGGTCCTTCTAAACCCAAGACCCACTGTTCGATTCGATGGGAATCCACATATTCTTTTTTACCCAGATATGGCGGCGAGGTGATCACCACATCAACACTGCCATCATCAAAGTCCAGCTTCCTCGCGTCGCCGTATCCCACTTTGATTTCGGCGGCTTTCGTCTTGAATCCCTCCACGTCTTTGAACATCCGCCACAGCTGATGGCCGAGTTCCCTGCGCAGCGGAGGCAACAGCCTCTTGAAGACTTTGATCGCGGCGCCGTCAATCCGGGCCCAGCTGCACCGCATTGCCGCGGCCGCCAAGCCCAACATCAAGAATTCCCGAACCGATTCGTCGTCAATTTCCTGAACCCTCTGCCTAACGGCGGTTACTTCTTCGAGCATGGGCTTGGGAAAGACCCTGGCGACAAATTTCGGAGCATCGACCTCGCGGCTCTCAAATTCTCCTTTCAAAAAAACACCAATCAATTCCCTTAACTTGCTCTTATCGTAATCCCTGAGCTTGACCCTGGCTGCAAAGAGCATGAGCGGGTGAACGTCGCGGCCGATGCAATCCACCCCGAGCTCCTTGCATGCGAGTAGCGTCGTGCCCGTCCCGCAGAATGGGTCCAGCACCGTGTCGCCCTCGCCAAGACTCCAAGTTTCTGCCAGCAGGAAAATAAGGTCTCGGGAGAAGGCCTCGTTTATCGGGAACCAGTTGTAGACTGGGCGGTGGCGATCGAGAATAGGTCTGGCCAGCCTCCCCAACCAGAGCTTTTCGACAATTTTCATTAACCCACCATGTCTCCCTTCCACAGCCGACTCAGCTGCGAGTGGCACATCTCGTCCGGGCTCCAGAACTCGGCCTCGTCCTCGTCCGAACGCAGCACCCTCCCGATCTGCTGGACGAACTCCCTGCCCGAGATGTCCCGGTAATAGCTGCGGAAGGACTCTTGGCCGAGACGTCGCTCCATCCCCTTCAACAGCGGGTCCGACCGGTCGGGGAAGGGGAACTTTAATATGATGACGCTCTTCACGCCCTTGAGGTCGGCTCCGCGGTCCATCTTCGTGGTGAACATTATATCGTCGAAAGTGTAAGAATCTCCGCCAGCCCTGACCTTGTTCCTCAGCCCCGGATGCAAGTACGTGTGGGCGTGCACGGGCACGAAGGCCGGGCGCTTCGCCTTCTTCATCATCCTCTCCAGCATCCCCCAGTATTTCCTCTTGAAACCGTCGTCGGCCCACTTGCGGTAGTTGATAACCTCCTCCGAGCCGAGCCTCCTCCTGACGAGCCTTCCGGGAAATCTGGTCTCGCCCTCGACGAACGTGGGCTTTATCCCGAAGACGTCCTTCATGACTACAGAACTCTGCGACGTGGCGCTCATAAGCAACCACTTGCCGCCGACTTTCTCGCGGATGCTCTCGAAGACGATCTTCGGGTCGGGAACGAAGTAGGTGATGCTCTTGTCCCAGATTTCCCACTCAGCGTGGCTCTTGTGCTCGAGCACCGATTCGAGCTTCCAACAAGTGTCCCCGGAAGTCTCGTCTATCTCGTTGAGAATTTTAACCAGCGACTGCACCAGCTTGATGGGGTTTCCCTTGCCGGCGATGTTCTCGGACCACTCGTCGCGGAGCTCCTCCACCATGTCCTTCATCTCCGTCTCTTCGTCCTCGCCGCCGAACCTCAGGCTCCGCTTCACCGCGTCCTGAAGCCACCCAATCGTGCGCTCGGTGACGGAGACCTTGACCGCGAGCGAGTCGAGCCAGTAGTCCGCCTCGTCGACGACGGTGATCGGGACGTCGGGCAGTCTCCCCGCGCTGAGCTCGGCCGCCCACTTCGCGGAGTTCATCACGATGGCGTCAGCCTCGACGTACGCCTGGAACTGCTGCCAGTAGGGGCAATCGCCCTTCATGCACCAGGTCCACTCGCCCTTTATCCCGACGTACGGGGACTTGCGGGCGTCCTTTATCGACTTGGCCAGCTCCGAGCGGAAGACGAAGCCCCAGTGAGGACACGCGCGCACGGCGTCGATCCTCCTCTCGCCGTTCTTCCAGTCGATGTGCCTCTTGCAGGGCAGGGAGCTGTTGTCACAGGAAAAGTCGCGGCCCTTGTCCGCCTGAAGCTTACAGCGGAAGTTCCGGCGGCCCTTGAGTATGCCGATCTTGAGCTTGGAGCCGTCCTCCTTCATGAAGTACTTCTCCCCCTCGTAGGCGGCGACGTACTGGTCGGAGAGCACCTTGGTCGGCACCGAGACGATGCCGCGCCCGAACTCGAGGATGGTCCTGAGCCCGACCGCCGACTTGCCGCTGCCCACGGTCGCCTTGAGGAAGACGATATCGTTACTCCCGAACGCATCCACGATCTCCTCGATCATGTCTGCCTGCGTCTTCCCGGAGGTGTAGCGCCGCGGCTCGAGCTGGCCGCTGCTCTGGTACAACCCGAAGTCGAGCTTGTCGTTCGGCATCCGTTTACGCCCCAGCAATAACTTACGGGCGCCGCGAGTATTTAGCTCACGCAGAAATCTCCGCAGCCGGAAAATGTCCCCCGCCAACGCTTTGGGTGGCTGTGTTTTATAAGGGGAGTTCACCCGGCTTTGCGCATTAATTAATGATTTGAGTTTGTGTCGAATTTATGCGGGGCCTTAGCGAACAGTCCGTGTAGATCCTGGCTTCGTTTCTTAGAGCCGCCGAACCCGAACCCACGCTGCATAAGCCGGCCCCCGGCTCCAGTTGCTTCAGCATCATTAGTTAAAAAAGGAAAAAAAGAAGTATCGAGTTGTGTTTCATGTGCATTTAAAGAGACTGAGCCTTAAGCTGAATATCTGGCAGTCCTTCAGCGGAGTTACCGGGATTGGGGCATTGTCTAGTCGTTTTAACGTTTAGTGGTGTTTATTTCTAACCAGTAGTGGTTTTACCTTAGCCGCGCATACCTTAAGTTCGGGTATTTTAGCTATCGGGTCGAGAGCATCGTTGGTCAATCTATTGACCGGGGCCTCTTTAAAATGAAAGGTCATGAAGAGTGTACCTTTTGGTGACCTATCAGTTATCTTAATCTTGGCAACCAGTTTTCCTCGTCTAGACGCCATTTCAACTAGGTCTCCATCAGAGCAGTTTAGTCTATTAGCATCTTCCGGATTGATTTCTATATTCGCCTCAGGACGTATCTCATTTAGACCCAGAGAATGTCGGCTTAAAGTTCCGCCATGCCAATGGTGTAAAATCCTGCCTGTCGTCAGGATAAAGGGATATGTTTCGTCAGGTAATTCAATAGCTTCATGATAAGATGTACAATGAAACTTACCCAAACCTCTGCTAAAACTATCTTTATGCAAATACTTGGTGCCGGGGTCATCTAAGCTACGGCATGGCCACTGTAATCCTAGTGGGCCCAGTCGATCGTAATTGATGCCGCCGTAGATGGGAGTAAGTGTGGAAATCTCATCCATGATCTGCCCAGGGGTTTCATAGTGCATAGGGAAACCTAACCTAAAAGCTAACTCGGAGATAATTACCCAGTCAGCTTTGTTGTTGCCTACATATTCAATAGCTTTATGCACGCGCTGGATGCGCCGTTCAGTATTGGTAAAGGTACCATCTTTCTCAGCAAAGCTGGCTCCGGGCAATACCACATCGGCTAACTTAGCCGTTTCGCTCAGGAAAATATCCTGAACCACTAGAAAATCAAGGTTCTTTAAACCCCTAACCACATGATCACTATTGGGATCGGTTAATACGGGGTCCTCACCCAAAATATACATTCCCTTAATCTTGCCTACCTCGGCTCCATGCGTTATCTCAACCACAGTAAGTCCTACTGTAGCAGGAAGTGGTACGCGCCAGGCTTTTTCAAACTTGCTTCGGCTAGCTTCATCGCTAACAGACTGGTATCCCGGCAGGACGTTAGGTAAAGCGCCTAGGTCGCAAGCACCCTGGACATTGTTATGCCCTCTCAAAGGGCATACTCCACTACTCTCTGTGCCGACATGACCGCAAGCCATAGCCAGATTAGCGAGAGCTAATACGTTATCGGTGCCAGTAGTATGCTGGGTTATGCCCATGGCAAAGAGAATAAGGGCTTTGTCAGACCGGGCGTAGAGTTGAGCGGCTTGGAATAGTTTATCAGTGGGCACGCCAGTTATCCGGCTGACTATGTCGGGTGGGTAATTCTTGACAGTCTCTTTCAGTTCAGCAAATCCTTCCGTCCGGTTCTTAATAAAGTCAGTATTACACAAGTCCTGGCTAATGATGATATGAAGTAACCCGTTGATCAGAGCAACGTCGGTACCCGGTCTCTGTCTCAACCAGATGTCGGCAAAGCCAACCATCCCTATTTTGCGAGGGTCAGCGACAATCAGCTTCGCCTTGCCATTTCTGACTGCCTCGATAACTTCAAGGGCGATTACCGAGTGGTTCTCTGTGGTATTGGAACCGATGATAAATACGCAGTCGGCGCCTCTTATTTCGCTGATGGAGTTGGTCATTGCCGCGCTGCCGAAGGCGGCGGAAAGACCGGTAACGGTGGATGCATGGCAGAGACGGGCACAGTGGTCGATATTATTTGTGCCCAGAACGGCACGGGCAAATTTTTGCATCAGGTAGTTTTCCTCATTGGTACACTTGGCTGAGGATAGGCAGGCCAAGCTGTCCGGACCTGACTTAACCTTGATTTCAGCTAACCGTTTTGCCACCAGCTCGAGTGCCTCCTCCCAGGGGGCTTCCCTGAATTTGCCTTCACCTTTTTCACCATCTCGAATAAGCGGTGTGGTAAGTCTCTTTGGATTGTTGACAAAGTCCAGACCAAACTTGCCCTTCACGCATGCCTGTCCCTTATTTGCGGGTCCATTTTGGTTGGGCAGCACACGGATAATTTTATTGTCCTTGATCTTGAGGTTAAGCTGACAGCCAACGCCACAATATGGACATATTGTAGTAATTGTCTTGGTCGGCTTTCTATGGTTGTAGTAACTTCTCTCGACAAGGGCTCCGGTAGGGCAAGCGTCCACACAGGCCCCGCAAAATTGGCAATTAGCCTCATCCAGTACATACTCGCCCGGAGGCGTGATAACATAGCATTTAAGGCAGCGCTGGGCTTCTGCCTGGGCAACTTCTTGTGACATCTCACACTCAACCTCATCGAAACTATTCACCCTTTCTTTCGGTGGAAGATGGGTGAAGACAGCCAGCTTTTCTTCCGGAGAGTTTTTCTCTAACCATATCTCCGCTTCTTCTTTAGGCACCAGCGACTCCCTGATGTCACCTTCGCCACCAAGGTAACGGTCAATGGCTTCCGCTGCTTTTCTGGCATCAGCGATGGCCTCGATTACGGTAGCAGGCCCTCTCACACAGTCGCCTCCGGCAAAAACGCCTTCCCGATTGC
>JBDRCL010000006.1:0-2958 GCA_043821745.1 Methanobacteriota archaeon
GAGATGTTTTTAGCCTCAGATGTCCCCGCGATGCTTCAGCACACCAAACGGGTCATCGCGCTTGAGAACGGCGAGATGGCGGTTTTGTCCGCCGAACGTGCAGTGGTAAAAAACCTCAACACGGGCGCCGTGATTATGAAGCGGCCGATGGAGGTCAAATGGACCGCGGAGATGGCGGAGAAGGCCGGCTACCCTTACTTCACGCTCAAGGAGATATTCCAACAGCCCGACGCCATTCGCGACACGCTGCGCGCCGGAACCGGGGAGCTGAAAAAACTGGCGAGGGCCCTGCTCGGCGCTAAGAGGGTTTACCTCGTTGCCTGCGGCACATCCTCTCACGCTGCTCTCGTCGCAAAGTACGCCTTCGCAAAGCTGGCGGACTTCCCCGTCGAGGTCGCGATCTCGTCAGAGTTCAGGGAAATTTGTAGGATGGATGGAAAGACGGTGGTATTGGCAATCACGCAGTCCGGCGAGACTGCTGACACCCTGAAAGCCGTCGAGGCTGCCAAGGCCGCCGGCGCGAAGGTCGCCTGTTTAACCAACGTGGTCGGCAGCTCGATAACAAGGATGAGTGACTTGGTCTGTTACACTTATGCCGGCCCCGAGGTCAGCGTCGTGGCGACGAAGACCTTTGCAGCGCAGGTCGCCTACTTGTTGCTTCTTGCGATCCATCTGGCCGAGGCGAAGGGCATGTCAAAGTCAAGATGCGACCAGCTTGCTGCAATCCTGAAGGCGATGCCAGATGCCGTGCGTAAAGCTTTGGCCGGAGTCGAGCCACAGATTAAAAAACTTGCGAAGCGACACCTCGACGCCAGGCACATTTACCTGATTGGCAGGGGAATTGGCTACCCAGTCGTGCTGGAGGGTGCGCTGAAGCTCAAGGAGATAACTTACATCCACTCCGAGGGCATGCCGGCCGGGGAGCTCAAGCACGGGACGCTGGCGCTGGTCGAAAAGGGAACGCCGGTCGTCGCGGTCGTGACTCCGGGCGAGAGCCGGGCGAAGATGGTCGCGAATATCGAGGAGGTGAAAGCCCGCAGGGCAAACGTGATCGCCGTTGCGGAGAAGATTAATGGCGTGAAGGAACATGTTGACGAGTTGATTTCTATGCCTCACATCGATGAACTGTTCAGCCCGCTGCTGTATGTGATCCCGCTGCAGCTACTTGCCTACTATATCGCGGTGGGAAGGGGACAGGATCCTGATTTTCCGAGGTCGCTCGCAAAATCAGTGACCGTGGAATAGCACGCGTAACTATTGACCATTTTTTCTAGAGTGGTTTGTTTTCTCTTCGACGTGAATCCGACGAGTTCCATATATCCCTGAATATTCCTTTTTCGAGAAATAATTAGAACAGGGGCGTTTTTCCCGAAGTATATCTTCGAGCATATGTTCAGCTTAGCAAAAAGCTTCAAGATCTTTTGGAGCCCTTTCACGTTAACTGACCGGATAAATATGCGCCTATCCCATCCATGATTGGAAAAATTTGGATGGCCTTCTGCTTCAGTAAAGGCCTGTAAAGCATAACCGACTGAGCTTATCGGTGCCTCGTTTAACAGGAAATCCATAACGCTGTCCTTGATGTCCCAATCATATGTCCCAAAGGAGAAGTACTTATGTAGGTCAAGCCAGGCCTGTTTACACCCAATGCCGGCTATTAAACTCTTAGGATTTCTTTCGTTGATTTTTGGCCGCAATCCAAACGCCCGTTCGAAGTTATCGCACCAGACTTCAGCAAACTCACGGTTCCCTCCGGCCGAAAGGCCCACCTTATAATTGTGCTCCTTGGGCGCGTGGTTTCTGCTGGCGTTGTCCCCCAGCATAGCAAAGGCCACGTATAGTTTTTCTCTCGTAAGGGATGGAACCACGTTGGGGATTCGTCCATGAAAATGTAAAGATAGCGCCTCGGAATCGCCCCTAATCGGTATTTTGTGTTTTTCCAAAATTTTATGTAGGGTCACGCACCACATGTGGTATTTTTTAACAAGTGCAGCCTGACTAACGCCGGCCAAGTATTCACCGACTACTCTATTCTCTGTTTCCAAGGTGACGTGCGGCATGTTGGATTTGAGCCGTTCATTGAATGCCTGTAGCTTGAACGAGTCTGTACGGGCGAGTAGCGATCTCGCCCTTGCGGCAAAGTGCGGTGACTGGGCTTTCGGCCCGAGGCACAATTTGGCAGCTTTTGCAGCTGAAATCTCCCCCAGGATCACCTTATCGGCATAAAAAAGGATGTTCTCGTAGGCTACTCGGTTTTCGCAAAATTGGCCCTGAAATATCTAAATCCCTGGCCTCATTTCTGAACGCATGATTAAGCGAATTTTGGGGAGGGGTCACCGAAAGTATTCGCTTTCATGTTGATTATTATCGACTTTCAATCCAGGGTTTTCAATCGACTGGTTTAATAACAGAAATCTCGAACTCATTAACGGAGGGCCTCGCGATGGACAGGGAAGCTGCAAAAAAGAAGATAATAGAGCTTGTCGATAAATACAACAAAGTCGTCGAAGAAAATACAGTTGCAAAATACAATGAAGAGATGACTAAAATAGGATTTATTCAACCCCTATTTCGTGCTCTCGGTTGGGAATTTGAAAATTCTTCGGAAGTTACAGCAGAAGAAACCATATCTAAAAAGAGAGTCGATTACGGATTTAGAATCAATGGTATCCCTAAGTTTTTCCTTGAGGCTAAAGCGCTGAAAGCGGATTTGAATAATCCTCAGTTTGCAGAGCAGGCGATAAATTACGCCTGGCATAAGGATTGCACATGGGCCGTTCTTACCGACTTTGAAAGCCTGATGATTTTCAACGCCGAATGGAAAACTGAAAACCTCTTACTCAGCCGTTTGATTTCAATGTCTTGTAATGAGTTCTTTGCCCGGTTCGATGATCTGTGGCTCTTATCTCGAGAAAGCTTTGAACAAGGGCTGATAGACAGAGAAGCTGAGAAAAGAGA
>JBDRCL010000007.1:0-3267 GCA_043821745.1 Methanobacteriota archaeon
ACCCTGTCCGCCTTATCCTTGAACTCCCCGCCGACCGCTACGATCTTGTCGTCCTCGACCGCCACCGAGCCCCGCTCGATGACCTGACGGCCGGAGTTCATGGTGACTACGTGAGCATTCTTGATCAGTATATCAACCAAAATTCCACCTAACCCTTCAGCGCCTTCGCTATCGCCCGACCGAACTCGCGAGCGGCGGCCGGACCGTTGGCCGTTATGACGTTGCCGTCCACCTCGACCGGTTTTCCCGTGTAGGCGGCCCCTTTGTTCACAATATCCTTCACATAGTCACCAGGGAACACCGTCGCGCGCTTCCCCTTGAGCAACCCCGCGTTCGCGAGGACCACCGGCGCGATGCAGATGGCGCATACTTTCTTGCCTCGCTTCGAGGCTTCCCTGGCAATCGACAGCGCACAGTCGTCCTTGAAGTAGGCCGCGGAACCGGAGCCGCCGACAAAGACCACTGCGTCGTAATCGTCGACCTTTACCTGAACCAGCTTGATGTCGGGCGTGACCTTTACGCCGAGCATGCCCTTGGCCTCGGTAGTTTTAGTGCTCGCTATGCTGGTCTCCACACCGGCCTTATCCAACTCCTCCTTGGTGTGCAGGAGCTCCTCGTCCCTGAAGTTCTCGGGCGCGATAATCAAAAGGACCTTCTTTGCCAGTGAACCACCGAAATAATTGGGGTTGAGAAGCTAAAAATAACTGCCGACCTCTCAAATTTAAATCAATCCCACCCAAGTGAAAAGGGTGAGAAGGTGGCGAAGTTTTACATAACCACTCCAGTTTACTACATAAACGCGGTGCCGCACATCGGGCACGCCTACACCACGATAATGGCCGACGTCCTCGCCCGCTGGCACAGGCTGCGGGGCGACGACGTCTTCTTCCTCACCGGGCTGGACGAGAACTCGGCGAAGACCGTGGAGGCCGCCAAGGAGAAGGGCTTCAAGGACATCCAGTCCTACGCCGACTCCATGGCGAAGATGTGGCTGGACACCTGGAAGCTGCTGGACGTGAGCAACGACGATTTCGTCCGCACCACCCAGGAGCGTCACCAGAAGAACGTGCGCGAGCTCTTCGAGCGCATCAAGGAGAAGGGCGACATCTACAAGGGCGTCTACGAGGGTCTCTACTGCGAGGGCTGCGAGGGCTACTACACGGAGGACGACCTCGTGGACGGGAAGTGCCCGCTCCACCTGACCAAGCCGAAGAAGCTCAAGGAGGAGAACTACTTCTTCAGGCTATCAAAATACGCCGACGCCCTCCTGAAGCACATCGAGGAGAACCCCGCGTTCATCCAACCTGAAGCTCGCAAGAATGAGGTGAAGAACTTCATCAAACAGGGGTTGAGGGACATCAGCGTCACCCGGCAGAATCAACAGTGGGGGATAAATGCTCCTGACGTCAATGGCCAGAAAATCTGGGTCTGGTTCGACGCCCTGACCAACTACCTGCTGCCGAGGGACTACTGGCCGGCAGATGTTCAAATCATCGCCAGGGACATCGTCCGATTCCACTGCGTCATCTGGCCCGGCATGCTGCTTTCAGGAGGTGTCGAGCTCCCCAGGAGCGTCTTCGCCCACGGGTTCCTCACCGTGGAGGGGCAGAAGATCAGCAAGTCGCTCGGCAACGTCATCGACCCGGCCTACCTGGTGGAAAAGTACTCGACCGACGTCGTCAGGTACTTCTTGGCCAGGGAGATCTCCTTCGGCCAGGACGGGAACTTTTCGGAGACGAGCTTGCAAACGCGGCTCAACGACGAGCTCGCGGACGTTTTGGGCAACTTTGTCCATCGGGTGCTCACGTTCATTCGCGACCGCTTCAACTCAAAGGTTCCGGAGGGAAAGCTGGACAAGGCCCTGGAAGCGGAAACCATCCAGCAGGTGGAAAAAGTGGAGCAGTTGCTTTTGGAGCTAAAGGTCACCCAGGCCTTGGAGGGAATCATGGCGATCGCGAGGCGCGGCAACGAGTACTTCCAATCGAGCAAGCCGTGGGAGGCGATAAAGGGCGACAAGGAGAGGGCCGCCAGCTGCGTGCTGACCTGTGCCAACCTGGTGAAGGCGCTCTGCGTGATCCTGGCGCCGTTCGTGCCGTCTGTGTCCGTCAAGCTGGCCAAGCAGCTAGCAGTCGAGGTGAAAAGCTGGGACCAGGCGAAAGAGTTCGACGTCAAGCCAGGACACTCAATCGGGGAGCCGTCCGCTCTGTTCACCAAGTTCAAACACAACAACCCGGGTGAGCAAAAGAGCAGCCTCGTCTCCATGGGGGAGTTCGGCAAGCTGGACATCCGAGTCGGCAGGGTCCTCTCGGCGAAGCGGATACAAAAGTCGAAGAAACTCCTGAAGCTGGAAGTCGACCTCGGCAAAGAGAAGAGGACGCTGGTCGCCGGAATAGCGGAGAGCTACTCCCCGGAAGACCTGGTGGGCAAGAGCATCGCCGTCGTGGCCAACCTCGAGCCCGCAAAGCTCATGGGCGTGACCTCGCAGGGGATGCTCCTCGCTGCTGAGGATGAAACGGGCATCTCAATCTTCACGCCGGACAGGCCGGTCAAGCCGGGCTCAAAGGTGAGATAGTTGCTGCAGCTCGACCTGCACGTTCACACGACACATTCCTATGATGGGCTTTGTACCGTTGAACGAGCCGTTGAGGCTGCCCGCGCCAAGGGCCTGAGCGGCATCGCGATAGCCGACCACGACAGCATCTCGGGGTATCAGGAAGCGAAAAAATTCTCCAGGGATGGATTCATCGTCATCCCGGGCGTGGAGATCTCGAGCGCCGACGGCCACATAGTCGGTCTCGGCGTCAGCGAGTTGATTCCGAAGGGCCTGCCCGCGAATGAGACGGTTGACCTGATAAAAAAACAGGGGGGCGCGGCGATTGCCGCCCACCCGTTCGCGCCCGGCAGACGGCTGGAGCTGGTCTACAGGGCAAAGTTCGACGCAATCGAGTGCCTGAATTCAAGGGCTCTTTTTTTGAGCAACCCCTTGGCCCAAAGATTCGCCAGAAAACACGGGATACCGATGGTCGCCGGTTCTGATGCCCACCGCTGCAGAGAGATTGGCCTGGCTTACACCGTTGTGGATTGCGAGTTAAAGCTGGAGACGATATTGGACAATATAAAAAGGGGAGGGACATCGGTCTCAGGCAAGACCCTCCCCGTGTCAAGTGTCCTCTGGGGAATCCTCCAGAAGATTCTCCACAGGAGAGATGAGCGCTAGGCGGGGGGTATTTCCTTGGGGAGGTTGCCCCCCGCCTTTCACCCTATTTT
>JBDRCL010000008.1:0-2064 GCA_043821745.1 Methanobacteriota archaeon
AATGGTAGATGCCTATGTGGACGACGGTGACATAGTCATCCTGGAGGCGACCCCAGCAGCTGAGAACGGCGAGATGGTAGCTGCCTGGCTAACCGAAAGGCAAGAGGCTACCCTGAAGAAAATATACTACGAGCCAGAGCGAATTCGCCTCCAGCCCGCAAACAAGAGAGTGGCTCCTATCTACGTGAACCCCGATGAGGTTATGGTGCAGGGTCGAGTAATAAGTATCCTGAGACGATACTCCGTGGGTGCTCGCTCCGTAGAGTGACCCTGCTGAAGAAGATAAAGGTGGCAGTCGACGACGGAGAGAAGCCGAAGCTCAGGGGACGCGAGTCGTGCCTCTTTTTAGAGGTCAGCGGGTCGCAGATTATGCTTTAGCAGGTAGGTTGAGACGGAATTACGAAGGATGGCGACAACCTGGTTGACCATGTCACGTGTCCCGGGGTGTAGAGAACAGGGTGGAGCCTCTCTTCAAGGTGAGGGGAGGGCAGCGTGTCAGAGGAAACGAGAGGAAAAAAGACCAGAATACTTCTTGCCGACGGACATGACGTGGTCAGGCAGGGCATCCGGCGAATCTTGGAGCGGGAACCGGACTTGGAATTGGTTGGTGAAGCAGACGACGGCCTCCAAGCGGTTAGGCTGGCGGGGGAACTCATGCCGGACGTGGTACTCACGGAAGCTCGTATGACCAAGCTGGACGCCGTAGAAGTTACCAGGCGGATTAAGGCGGAGCATCCCGAAATTGCCGTTATTGTCTTGACTAGCTATGACGATGAAGAGTACATTATGGGCCTCCTGGGAGCCGGTGCCGCCGGCTACTTGCTTAAAAGCACCAAGGGCGGGGAACTGGCGCAGGCTATCCGGTTCGTGCGGGCTGGAGAGTTTGTTTCTAACCTTGCGGTGGCGCAGAAACTGTATAAGCGAGCGATTCGTCGGCCGGTTGCAGTCAATACCGCCGAACATCTCACACACCGAGAGCTGGAGGTTTTGAGATTGGCAGGCAAGGGGCTAGGCAATCGCGACATTGCCCATGAACTGGGCGTTGCTTTCCGCACAGTGAAAGGCCACCTCGAGGCCATCTTCGCTAAGATGGGCGTCAGTTCCCGAACCGAAGCGGTGCTAGAGGCTCTAAAGCGCGGCTGGATAAGCCTTGAAGGCGAGTAGAAACACAAGTCGAGGAGGCATAGTATAAGAGGGCTGAGAGAGCTGATGGAGGCAGAGATATTGAACTTTTGGGACAGTCATCCTGAGCTACGCTTGTTTGGCATGGTGCGTCGACCACAGGGAGGACCGGTCTACTTTTTCAAGACGCCGGACGGGGTGAGCCTTGACGTCTCCATGGACTTTGGCCGGTGGAAACATCTGCGCTTCCACAAAGCACACCCACACCCGCCAAGCGATGGAGAGATGGCGAGCTACCTTGATTTTTTTGGTGGCGCGAAGTGGTTAAGTAATTCGAATGCGCCAGGGGACACCATTTACTTTTGTGAGGTCGGATGTCCACGGCTCGAAGATGAACTGCTCAGCCTTGACAGCCATTCAGTGGCGTATGATAGACTAAAGCATCAGCACGGAGTGAGGGAATGAGCAGGGTAACTATCAAGGTAGACGCCGTAGCCGACGCCTGCGGCCCAGAAGAAGCAGCCCAACTCCTAGGCAAGGGAGTGGCTACCATCTGGCGCTGGATTCGGGACGGGAAAATCCTCGCCGTCAGGATTGGCGGGCGTACGCTTATTCCCAACCAGGAAATAAAGAGATTGAAAAATCACGACCTAGCCGAGCCAGGAAACGGTTAGGTCTTTTTGGATGTAGAAATGCAAAAGGTCGAGGTCAATCAGGTTAGCACTCTGAGGACGGGGGACTTTTGGCCGGGAGTCAGCGAATACAACATGACACCCTGTCACGGTGGAGATCGGGGGTTCAAATCCCCCCGGGGTCGCCAGCAATATCTTTAGCGTGACACTCGAACGATAGTCTGAAGAACGGCTCCAGTTCAATCTTTGGCTTCACGACCACGATCTTACCGCCGTTATCCAACCTGATTTCCTCAAACAGTACCCGGGC
>JBDRCL010000009.1:0-3959 GCA_043821745.1 Methanobacteriota archaeon
TGGGCACCTCCGACCGCTACGGCAAGGGCAAGGAGGGGCTGGAGGAGAGCGAGCGGTTCCTCGCCGCGATAAAGTCCAGGCCCTCGGAGCTGGTGCGCGGCATGGTCGGCCTGCACGCCTCCTTCACCGTCAACGACGACACCTTGGATAAGTCGGTAGAAATTGCGAAGAGGCGCGGCGTCGGCATTCACGTCCACTGCGCTGAGGACGCGGCCGACGAGAACGCCTGTCTCAAGGAGCACGGGATGAAGGTGGTCGAGAGGCTGGAGGGGCACGGGGCCCTCGGCGAGAGGTCCATCGCCGCCCACTGCGTCCACGTCGACAGGAAGGAGATCGAGATCCTGAAGGCCACGGGGACGAACGTGGTCCACAACCCCGAGTCCAACATGAACAACGCCGTCGGCTGCGCGGACGTGCTCGGGATGATGGGCAAAGGGATCGAGGTCGGGCTGGGCACGGACGCGATGAGCTCGGACATGATCGCCCAGGCCAGGTGCGCCTACCTCATCCAGCGCCACGTGAAGGGCGACCCCCGTGTGGCGTTCGTGGAGGCGGCGACGATGCTGCTGAACAACAACCCCAAGATCGTGAGCCGGGTCGCCGGTTGGAGAGTCGGTGAAATCGCCAAGGGCGCCCCGGCCGACGTCATCGCGGTAGATTACCTGCCGCCGACGGTCATGAATGAAAACAACTTCCTCGGCCACCTGCTCTTCGGCCTGGTGGACGCGGCCGTCGACACGACGATATGCAACGGCAAGGTCCTGATGCGGGATAAGAAACTGGTGGGCCTGGACGAGAGGTCGATTACCGAAAAGACGTCGAAACTGGCCGCGGAGCTCTGGAAGCGCCTGTAGCGTCACTTCTGGAAACCGGCGATGTCAGCCTTGCACTTTTAGCTTCTTGATGAGCCAGGCCAGCTTCTTGCCAAAATCCCTGGCCGTCTTCATTCCTTCCTCGTCGTTGGCCACCTCGCCCTTCTGCCTGCCGACCGCGACGTTCCAGTAGGTCGAGCCCGGGACTATCATCCCCTGGTGGAGGAAGAAGAACATCATTTCGGCCAAGGTGAAGTTCTGGCCGGCACGCCTGGCCACGACCATCGGCCCGCCCACCTTGTTCTCGAACGGCCTGCCCTTGGCGATGGACAGATATCCGGCCCGGTCGATCAGGGCCTTGATCTGCGGCGTGGCGGAGCTGAAGTAGACCGGCGAGCCTAGGATGATCCCGTCCGCCTCGACCATCTTGTCGAATATCGGCCTGAAGTCGTCCTTGACAACGCATTCTCCCGTCTTCCGGCACGACAGGCAGGCGTCGCAGGGCTTGACCTCATTTTCCGCCAACCTCAGCAGCTCGGTCTCGGCCCCGTCCTCCGCGGCGGCCTTCAGAGCCTCAGCCACGAAGAGTTCGGTGTTGCCACCCACCCTCGGGCTGCCGACAATTCCCAATATTTTAATCATACAACATCATCGGCACGTCTTTTTTTATCTCTTTTTATCATCGCGGTCTAAATTCATTTTCATCAAAACTCAGCCAGCGACTTCGTACGGGCATTGGGTCAGACGAGCGGTGATTTGGGGACCTGGATGATGCTGGTGATGAACGTTTTGATTGAATCTATCAGCGGGGTCTGAACGCCGTTTTCCACCACCACGAAAATTACCGCGAATTTGTTCTCCCCCGCCTTATCGGCGATAAATCTGAGGAAGGTTACCAACGTATCGGGCGGATTGTAAGTTGCCAGGGCGGTAACGTCGTCTAAGATCACTATCGGTTTTTTAGCCTTCAACACATCTTTGCAGATTTCCGACAGTTGTTGGGTGGCGGCCTCTGATTTCCCCGTGAAGTCCTCATCTTCGACACCCACGAATTTTATTTTTTCCAGGTCCATATCCGCCGCCTTAAATTTCAGCTTCAGGGCGCTGGTGGGGTTGTTCAAGGCCAGGTACGCGATCTGATGGCCCTCGAGCGATTTAAGGACCGATAAGATGCTGGTGAACCACTCCTCCTCCTTGGTTACCAGTAGGTTGGTGGTCCCCGGTGTCATGACGATTCCCTCGGCCGGCTTCACTTTGATGAAAGCCAGTGGGGTTTTCTTTCTTTTTTCATCGTACTCGAGCGTTTCCTGAAGCAATTTTATCTTCTCCCTGATATCACTGCGAACGCCCTTTAGCTTCGAAACGACCTCCTTGTCCTTCAGCTCTTTAATGAGCGAGGTGTAAAACTGCTCGACCTTCGTTTCCTTCTGTTGAAGTTCTTTCAGCGCTTTGGTCAGATCAAAACTCATTTTTGTCAGCCCCCTCCAGCACTTTTTTGGTGAGGTCCGCCAAAACCTTGGCGTGCGTTTCGGTACCCTTCAATAGCTTGTTGGTAATCTGCAAAATGTTTTTATCTTTGGTGTTGCTCTGGATCGTCTTTAGGTTTAGCGTTAAGTCTACCTCTTCCATGACTCGCGCCTCGTTCAGCTTTTCCAGTAGTTTCTGTTTTTCCATTTTGATACCTCTAAAATTACTATCTTCACACTTAAAAGTTGTGCTTGGTCCAAATTTGAGCTTAAAAAAGGCCCTCGCTCGTGAACTCAGCTAAGATTTCAGGGGGGTTTAATTAGCGAAGCCTCGAAAACTTGCCTCGAAAATAATAATAAACATAAAATGGCATTGATAACAATGTCGTCTTCAAAATTCATCGGCATCATCGTCATAATATCGGTGGTCGTGGTTGGGGGCCTTTTGGCAAGCGGCCTGCTGAAATTGTCGCTAGGGCAAGATGGCGGCGAAGAGCAGGAGACGCAGGCAAACGCCTACCAGGCCCTTTTCAACACCATGGATAGGCACCCCGATGTCGTCAGGGGAGCGTTTCTCTGGGATGTCAACATGGCCACCGAGCAGGTGTATCAGCAGGGTTTCGCCAAAATGAGGACGTTCAACATACGCGG
Organism: Methanobacteriota archaeon; assembly: GCA_043821745.1. GTDB lineage: Archaea > Hadarchaeota > Hadarchaeia > Hadarchaeales > Hadarchaeaceae > Hadarchaeum. Next base: position 2,930 of record JBDRCL010000009.1, read on the forward strand.
CAAGATTTCCGAAGATATCGTCCGCGGGCAATATGCTCAATGGGTCGACCAACCATAATCAACGCTTTTTGGCCTTGATTGGCCGATGGCTTTTAGGATAGGTAGAATGGGCTAAAGATTAAGGAATGGAATGGGAACGGGCGAGATCTCCATTTATCCTGAACAGCCGTCCCATCAGCATTAAGACATGCAAAAGGCCTTTGGCTTTTACTTTGCCATCCACGAAATGTTTCGAGTAAGATTCCTCGCCGTTCAAGATTGAAATGAGCAGCCCTTTGTCCATTCTGATTTCCACAGTCCTGAACATGTGAAAGGGAACGGAGCCCCTCTTGACTCTCAAGGTGGGATTTTGGTGGGTTATTTCCAGGGTAAAACTTTCCCCTTCGTTTGTCCCGATCACCACCTTTTGGTCGAAAATGTTTTCCTTCAGAATTCGCCTAGCCTCGTTGCTACTGTTGATCCTTTTGACCATTTTCTCGATTTCGCTCTTCATGTCGCCTTGCCCTCCCGCTTGAGCAGCTGGTCCGGGTCGCCGTATCTCGACAGCCTCTCGCGCGCCTTCGGGTCCTTCCTGATCCTGTCCAGTATCACGAGTTTTCCCCGGTCTATTATTTTCTTTCCCCCGATCGTCAAGGTGGGCTCCAGGACTATCCCGTCTATGTGCGTCTTCTTCACGTCGCCTAGGAGCTCCCCCATCCTCAGAGACTGGCATCCCAAGGCCGTGTGCAGCGTGCCCGCCCCGAAGTAGAGCTCCGTCATCCCCGGGTCGTCAGTGTTCCACCTGTTCTTGGGGTTGAATCCAAAGGCAAATTCGGCCATGATGAGATTGTCACCCTCCACTTTTTTCAGGAACGCTTTAAAGTCCTCGGCCACTTCGCTCCCGCTGATTTCCACGCACTTGTTCTTCTTGAAGGTCAACTCAGTGGGCTCCTCCGTCAACCCGTACCTGTCCAGGCCGTTCAGCTTGACAGTTCCCTCCGCGTCCCTTGGCGTGAAGCCTATTTCACCGTAAGGGAAGATGACCAAGATG
>JBDRCL010000010.1:0-3832 GCA_043821745.1 Methanobacteriota archaeon
AACGCCAGGCTAACGCTGAACATGGAGCTGCTCGAGAACCTGGACCCGAGGATAAACGACCCGGAGGGGGTCGAGATCGGCGGGATAATCTACGGCGGGAGGGACTCCGACACCTGCGTCCCCGTCGAGGAATCCTTTGACTGGGTCCACGGCATAGTGACCAAGGGCGCCTCCTTGGAGTCGGAGGCCACGGCCGCGGTCTTGGGTAAGGAGGGGACCAGGGAGTTCAGTCCCATGGCCAACCTGGACTTTTTGTCAATCCCCCTAGCCAAGTACGTAGAGAATAACATAAAGTTCGGAGCCAAGTTGAGCAAGCCGCCGAAGATTTTCTCCGTGAACTACTTCCAGAAGGAGGGCGGGAAATACCTCACCGACAAACTATACAAGGCCGTCTGGCTCAAGTGGATGGAGCTCCGCTGCAACGGGGAGGTCAAAGCGTTAAAGACCCCGACCGGTCTCATCCCGATGCACGAAGACCTCATGAAACTGTTCAAGCAGGTCCTTGAGATCGACTACACCAAGGAGGACTATCTGAAACAGTTCAAGCTGAGGATACCGGAGCACTTAGCGAAGATAGACAGGATAACTAGCATCTACTCGACCAAGGTGCCGAACGCGCCCAAGGCGATGTTCGAGGTGCTGGAGGAACAGAAGCAGAGGTTAATCGAAGCGAGGAAAAAGCAAGGGAATTACGTCACCCCGGAAGAGTTCGAAGTCGTGGACTAGATATATTATATAAAACTTTCCAGTCCTGACTTTTTTAAAGGGGCTGCGCAATCTTTTCCAGGGGCAGGGTTTTATCTTTTCCCGTCAGAGTCCTTACGGTGCTTATTTGGTAATCGCAGAGCTCGGGAAAGTGAAGGTCGGCGACGGAAATCCGGTCGTCATCATAGGAGCTATCAACTTGGGCGAGGAGTCCTTTTACAAGGGGTCGATCGTGAGCGGGACCCATGGCGTCGTGCAAAGGGCGCGCGAGATGGTGGAGGAAGGTGCCGAGGTAATCGACATCGGGGCCATGGCCGCTGGACCGCACTCAAAACCGATATCGCGTGGGGAAGAGATGCGGAAATTAATTCCATCCATAAAGGCAGCTTCGAAGGGGGTCGATGTTCCCATCTCTGCAGATACCCAGCGAGCGGATATCGCGGAGGCGGCAATCGAATGCGGCGCTTCCGTCGTGAACGACATAAGCGGGCTGAAGGCCGATGCCCACATGGCAGATGTGATATCTGCAGCGGGATGCTCCGCGATACTTATGGCCGCGAAGAACGCCCCGGGAGATGTTTATGGTATTGCCGAAATCAGGGGTGCCCTGATGTCAAGCTTGAAAATCTGCCGCGAACATAACATCCCGCTAAAAAAGGTTGTAGTTGACCCAGCCATTGGCCATTGGCCTGCTAGGCTCGCGAGCTTGGGGCCACGCGCAAAGAAACAGGTCAGGGGACGCAAATACAGCTTCGCTACCTACCTCGACCTCAGGATACTGGCAAGGCTCAGGGAGCTTGACATTGGTCGGCCGATGTGCCTCGGCATATCTAGGAAATCGTTCATAGGGGACTTCCTGGAGCTACCAAACCCGGAGAATCGGCTCTCGGGGTCGCTTGCCGCCACAGTCATAGGCGTGCTGAACGGAGCTCACGTGATAAGGACGCATGACCCGCTTCAAACTACCCAAGCTATCCGGATTGCCGAAGAAATTAGGGACTTGAGGTGAACCAATGCAGGTCATGGGACTGAACTTGCCACTAGTCGAAACCGGTGATGACTTGATATCCATGATCCTGAAAGCCGCCGACCAGATTGGGGGACTCCACAATGGAGACGTCGTCGTGGTCTCCTCGAAAGTGGTCGCCGCGGCTGAAGGCAGGTTCAGGGATCTGTCCAAAATCCGCCCTTCCGCTCGCGCAAAAAAAATCGCAGCTAATAGCGGCCAGGCTCCGGAGTTCGTGGAGCTAGTCCTGAACGAGGCCGACAGGGTTTTGAGAGTGTGCAAGGGGGCGATACTAACGATAAAGGATGGTCTAACCTGCGCGAACGCTGGCGCCGACCTTTCGAATGCTCCAGAGGGAAAGGCGATACTATTGCCGGCCAGCCCGGACAAAGCTGCGGATAAAATCAGGCGGGCACTTGCGACAAGGGCGAGGGTGAAGATTGCGGTCGTGATATCTGACAGCGTCGTGCATCCGTTGAAGCTCGGAACTGTCGGACAGGCGATAGCGACCGCGGGCATGGAGCCCGTTATAGACTGCCGAGGGAAGCTTGACCTTTATGGGAAGCCCCTCAAGATAACCTTCCGCGCGGTCGCGGACCAGCTCGCGACGGCTGCTGGGGCGGTGATGGGAGAGGGAGGCGAACGCGTTCCGGTGGTCGTGGTGCGGAATGCAGATGTAAAATTCGTCGAAAAACATAGGCTCTCGCCGAAGATTTCGCCCAAAAAATGCGCCTATTTCGGCGGCTTAAAGTTATAAAATCATAAAATATGGGATATGGGGCAGAGATACCTACGTCTCCGACGAGATTCCCCATGAAAAACTCAATCCAAACTTTTATTACATCCAAACCAGAAACGTGTTTGATTGGTTATGAAGTCTGAAAGAATCGTGGCCCAGCTGATAAAGAGCGCGAGGGAAAAGGGTGCAAACTCTGCCAAACTAATTTCGGCGAGGGGCATATTCGTGGAAGAATACGTGAGACTGAAATGCAAGTACGGATGTAAAGAGTACGCGAAACGCTTCACATGCCCACCTTACACGCCCACGATCAATGAGACCAAAGAATTACTGAAAAGTTACCATCGTGCTTTATTGGTGGAGTTCATAAGGTTGAAAATTGTGGAGAAACAAAAAAACATTCGCAAGATAATGTACGACCTTGAAAGAGAAGCTTTTCTGAGTGGTTTGCATATGGCTTTCGCGTACACGGCTGGTCCCTGCAAAATCTGCAAACGCTGTCCAGCTGAATTTACTGTTAACCAAAATGAATTTAGTAAAAAAAATTGCAAACACCCGAGTAAGACCAGGCCCTCGATGGAAGCCTGTGGGATCGACGTCTTTAAGACGGCAAGAAAAGCAGGATTTACAATAAACGCGGTAAAGGAAGGGGAGAGTTTCAAAAGTTTTGGACTGCTGCTTCTCGATTGAAGATAATATCTGCCATTCGTTTTCTTGTTACTTCATTCGTATGGCCCAAATCTTCCGTCTGCCCTCTTCGATGCAAATTGCACTATCTTCAATTATCTGACTTTTCTGATCTGCTGTTGCGATGCTCCCCTTTTTGAAAACTTAATAAAACGTACACTTTCCAGTGTTTCTTATCCTAAATCCATTCATGAAATTCTAGATTCTTTGAAGTCGTCGACCAAATTTCTTATTCCGAGTTCCTCTAATTTTTCTTTCGATGGAATACCATTTTTCTTGTTCCAGCCTCTGGCCTCATAATATTCATCGAGCATCGGCTCGAGGTTCACTACACGTCCCGTTGAGCCACCTTTCTTCAACGGCTCGCTTAAGAATCTTTCTGGCAATGTATCGTCCTTTCGCCTTATACCGCAAAAGACGTTGAAGGCTCTCTTCAGATTAACGATGCGCTCCCAGAAGTAGCGGTCCTCGTTGAACTTTTCAAAATAAAATACAGTTTAACGGAGATTGTGAAGAAAGAATAATTTTTACAATCTCTCTTTTAGTTTCTTTGCGGCATCAATGAGCGCAGGCGATGTTGCTTTGATTAATCTGATTATGTGCATTCCTGGTAAGTAAAGATTCTAAGTTAACACCCACTAGTTTATCAGAGGTTAGACCACCCGGCGGAGGCTGGATTCGAGGCATCTCACGAT
>JBDRCL010000011.1:0-9129 GCA_043821745.1 Methanobacteriota archaeon
TCTATGCTCGCAGCCCTAGCTAATTCGGCCACCAGACGTTCCTCAAGTATTGTCGGTGTTGGTTTCTTTAATGGGGATTTTTTCTTCATGACCCTCTGCACAATTTTTAGCCTCCCAGCATAAATATCCTTTTTGTTCATCATAACTTTCCAAAACTCAGACTTTAGGGGCAGAGGGGACTTGGAAGCAAAGCCAGCAACTACCCCACTTTTTTAATAGGGGCCCCATGATCTTTAGGTCATAGTTTTGATCAAACATGAACGACAGATTATGTTGTCGTTTGACACGATGAGTTTGTTTTACCAATTTATCCTTTTTTAAGTAACCCCCACCCAAAGCCTTGGCGGAGAAGTCGGTATTTCCCAGGAGCTTTACCGCACCTCATCCCCCTCTGGGTAAACCGATTCCATCCCCAGCCCCAAAGAAAAACGGGTGAAAATGTGTTTGGAAATGAGGCGAATGAGATGAGGCGATCCTGAAAGGGCACCCAGTCCGCAAAACAACGCCCCCAGCGAAGGAGTTGTCGTCTTGACGGAACAAGGCACCCGATTGGTTCTTGGCGCGGAGAACCTTAAAAAATTTGCTATTTTTCGGCCAGAGGACTCCCTGTTAACCAATAAAAAGGGTTGTCACGCTAGCAAAGCGGTCATCGTGAAAGAAGGTGAAACGGGAAGGCTACCTCAAAGCGTTGAGGAACAACTGCCGAAGTGGGCGCGGATCCTCCTCGAGCTAGAGGCTCAAGCAAAGGCCGAGCTGGGACCGGCCGGGGGAGCGGGGGATAGCTGATGAAGCGCCCTAAACGTTCAAACTCACCCGATCGCTCGTTTTCTCGAGAGATCAAGGAACTTCCAACGGAGTCCCTGGCAGTCGACCCGATGAACATCAGAAAAGAACCGAAGCTTGACGACGAGTTTATGGAATCCATCAAGAAGGACGTTATCGAGCCTTTAGTGGTCAGGCCTGTCGATTGTATCGAAGACAAGAAAACACAGGAAGAACTTCGCTCTAAAGGCAGACAATTTGTCGTGACCGCAGGAGTCCGCAGGTTTGAAGCCGCATTTCGAGCGGAACTGAAGACCGTGCCGTGCATCGTCCGCAACCTCAATGACGTCGAGGCCACGGCACTTTCCATCGCCGAGAACAGGCACCGCAAGGACATCCCGGCGCACAGATGGGCTGAGATCATCCGCGATTTATACGAAAAACTAAAGGGGACGAAGGACGAGCGAGCAAAGAAGATTTCTGGGATTACTGGAGTCGGTTATTCGACGATTTACGAATATTTACTACTGGCCGACCTTCCTGGCGATTTCATAGCAAGGCTAAAGGAGCCAGAAGAACGCTCCTTCTCCGAAAAGCAGGCACTAACAAAGACCTCGGTACCAAGGTCTGAGGAAACAGCACCTTTTGACGAAAGCGGCAAGGAAACGCCTCCTTTTGAGCCACCCCAAGTGCCAGAACAAGTCATGGTGAAGCTTGCCCGGGACGAGGACTTCAAACGGCTGACGAAGAAGAATCCTGCCAAGGCACATGGGATTGCGACCAAGGCGGCGGAGAAGGGGCAGATGCATGTTGGCGAGGTTCTCCGGACGATTCGGGAGCACCAGAAAGCAGAGATCCCCCCGAGGCCACCTACAGCTCCGCCCGTGAACATCACCGCCAGACTTGGCTTCTCGTGGGACGAGCTCGACGCGCTGGAGAGATACCGCCAAATGCAGGGCGTTCCGGATCTACCGGCGGCCGCCTGCACTGGTGCGCACGAATGGATCGTGCAGAAGTCTGGAAAAAAATGGATGGACCTCGAGGTGGCGTTGCGATGCATTGTCATCGAAACTTTCGAGGGGAAAAGATGTCTCAAAACTGAAGGGAGGTGAGAGCTTGAAAGTCAGGTTTTTGAAGGCCGTGAGGGTGGCGGGGAAAGAATACCACCCGGGCAACGTCGCAGAATTAGGGGAGCCCACGACTGGGCGTTTGATCGAGCAGGGGTATGCAGAAGCCTTTGAGACGAAGACCGAGGTCGGGGAAATTTCTCCCGCCGGTGCTAGCGGGGTCCCGATAGATTTTAAAAGCGTCGGCGACATAAGCGAAGTTCTCCCAGTCGAGGGGGGAGGGAGAGCAATCTTTCATAGACAACCTGGTCGGTGTGCCGATCGTCATCGTGGGTGCCAAGTTTGACAAGGGGCGGAGCGGAAAGCTCGAGGGAAAGGACATCGCGACCATACAGTTCGTCAGGCGCGAAGGGCCCGGGGGCTGGTTCACCACCTGGTCGGGCCCGCTCATCGCCCAGCTGAAGCAGTTGGACGAAGCCGGCGCCCTGCCCCGAAGGTGCGTGATCGAAGAACGCAAGGGAAGCAGCGGGTACCGGTACTACCTACTCGCGTCCGCGAGGAGGGAGTGAAGATGGACGAAGTGCCGGAGATCGAGCCGATAGGGCTACCGCTCGCAGGGTACATCGACCTCTACCGCTCCCTCGGCCTGTGCGTGATCCCGGCTGTGTACGGGGACAAGCGGCCGGAGATCGCGTGGGAAACTTACCAGAGCAGGAGACCCGGCGACGAAGAGATCGCGCGCTGGTTTCACGACGGGAGACCGCACAACATAGCGATCGTCTGCGGTCAGGTATCGGATGACCTAGCCGTGCTGGACTTCGACGACGTTGAAATCTACAAAAAATTTTTCAGCGCAGAAAAGATTGAGCGCGAGACGATGGTGGTGCGCACGGGCGGGGGCAAGCGCCACGTCTACTTGCGCTCGAGCGAACAGGTCCCGTCGTTCAAGATCCCGCAGATGAGGCTCGAGGTGAGATCGGACGGAAATATAGTGGTTGCCCCGCCAAGCCTGCACCCGAGCCGGAATTGTTACCAGTTCGCCGACCCGGGTGTTAGGAAGATACTGAGGGTGGACGACCTGCTGGAGGACGTGACGAAGATAGTGAAGAAATTCGGCATAGAACCATTCCAAATCGCAGATCATCGTCTTGCCGACTTCGAAGTCACGAGGCCAAAAGAGAGCTTCAAAGGCAAGGCCCCCCCTTGCATCCACAAGTTGCTTATGGGCGCCCAAGAGGGGTTCAGGAACGAGGCGGCCGCCAGGATCGCATCCTACTACCTGCACCTGAAGAGCTACACCCTTGAGCGCGCGTGGAAAAGGCTCAAGGAGTGGAACGAGCGCAACCGCCCGCCCATGGACGAGCGCGAGCTCCGCAGCGTCCTCAATTCGATCGCGAAGCGGAAGTACATCTACCTCTGCAAGAGCATGGCTGCCTTTTGCGACAGGGGCCACTGCGGCTACATCAGAGGCTGGCTTGCCAAGCGGAGCGTCGAGGAGCTGCTCGAAGATGAAAAAACGGGGAAGTAAAATGTCAGGCGAAACTGAGACAAAACGCGAGTTCGGAGAGCTCATCGGATACCTCGTCAGGGTCGTCTACTTGGACGGTGACAAGGTAGCGGTGGCGAAGGGAGAACTGGTCGATGAAACGGAGAGCTACGTCAAGGTCCGCTCGCTAGACCACCTCACCTTCATTCGAAAGTCCACCATACAAAAAATCAAACTCAACCTGAACGAGCAAGTGGGAAACTCCGGGAGGGGAAGCTGAAAAGGAGAGAATGACGGATGGAATGTCCTCAGTGTAAAGGCACGAAATTAGTTCACGATTACGCACGAGGCGAACTGATTTGCGCCAGCTGCGGCCTCGTCCTCGAGGATCGCACCCTCGATCGGGGCCCCGACTGGTTCGCAGCCGACGCGGACGAGAAGAGGCATACGGGGCCACCGGTCTCAGAGTCGGTACACGACCGCGGGATAAGCTCCCGGGTGGGCTGGAGAAACCGCGATGCGCTCGGGCGTCCGCTCACCCCCGAACACGCGGCCAAGTTTGGACGCCTCAGATGGTGGGACCGGAGGGCCCACGCCACGAACTCCGAAAGAACACTGATGCGAGCCTTCCAGGAGCAGGCCCGGGTATGCCACAGCCTGGGGCTGCCGAAGCTCGTGCGGGAGGACGCCGCCCTCTTATTCCGCAGGGCCGCAAAAGAGCGAATGCTCCGCAGCCGCTCGATAGAGACTATGGCGGCCGCGGCGATTTACTTCGTCTGCAAGAAGCTCGGGCTGCGGAGGGACCTGAGCGAGCTCGCTCGGGAGGGCGGGGTCGGCCTCCGCGACCTCAGACGGGCGTACATTTTACTCTGCAAGAAATTTTGCGCGAGCCTCAGCCCGATCGAGACCATGTACTACGTGAACGATGCCATAGAGAGGCTCGGACTGGAGAGGATTCGTCCCGGCGTGCTTGAACTGCTGGAGCACAGGGGGACGGTATCGGAAAAGGAGGCGCAGAAGGCGGTCGCGGCGGCCATCTACAGGGCCTGCCGCGAGAACGGGGTGGAAGTGACCCAAGCGAGGATCGCGAAAGTCGTGGGGCTCTCGCGGATTTCCATCTCGAAGTTCGTAGGGAGGGCAGCCTATTTAAATTCCCCTGCAAAATTAGAGGGGGTGAGTCGGTGAGCAAGCAATCGCCTTGTCTCGGATATCAACTTTCTAAGTTTCTCCTCCTTCAACCCGGTCTTTTTCTTGAGCAGGCTTATGTCGTGAAGCAAGAGATCCTTTGCGAGTATTAGGTTGGCCGCAAACAATTTTTCCAAGGTCTCCCTATCAACCGAGCGCAATATCGTCACGGGGTACAGGCCTTTCGCCTCGATCATTTTTTCCAAACTCGTGCCACCATGACAACGCCAGCAGAGCAGCTTCATCCCTTTACCATTCGCGTACCTTATCGCTTGTGAGGAGATGCGGGCGTTGGACACTACCCACACTTCATCGAACCGAAATCCTTTTCCTCGGGCGTTACCCTCGTTCAGGTCCAAAAAACGTGCGTAAGTGTAGAGGACATCTTTTGTATCGACCGATGTCCCGGGCAAGTTGCGGAACTTGCATTCCATCATACATCTCACCGCCGCTCCATTCATTCTCTCGGCAATTATATCGATCTCATGCCGCAAGAACCTGCCTTCAACAATAGTTCTCAACTTAGTTTTGTAGCCGTAGTGCTCGAGAATTTTAGCCACAAAGGTTTCGAATGGGTATCCTGAGGGCCCCAATCGCATTATTGCTCCCTTCAGATCGTAGCGCATAGCTGCTTGGGGTTCCTCTTTCTGAAGAAGGGTTTTTACGCGTTTCAAAATTTCCTTGGTAGTTATACCGTCGTATGATGTATCTATGATCTCATTGAGGATCTTATTCGCTGTCGCCCCGCTCGCACCAGACCTCCGAAGGGTCCGCATTATTTTTTGCGGCTTGAACTCCTCAATATTGCCGTCTGCTTTGACTACTTTCATCGTCAAAGAGCTCGCCCATCGTTAATGAGAATTGTGGAAATTTAAAGATATAATTTTACCAGTTTTATCGGTGGTAGTTGACAAAGTTAAATATTCCGTAAATGCGTGATTATATACTATGCCGACGACCCCTGCTTTATCAATTCTGCCACTATGCTCACGGCTATTTCCTCGGGCGTCTTTGTGCCGATGCCAAGGCCTATCGCCCCTTTGACCTTCTCTATCTTCTCGACACCTACGCCCTCTTTTTTGAGCATCTCTTTAAGCTTGGCTATCTTTCCCGGGTAATGTAAAGGCTTCCCATAGTCGGATGCCCAAGTTGTGTGGTGTTCTTGCGTAATGATTGATGATCGACTGAGTTTAGATCCTTGAAGAGAGGCAGTGTAGGGTAATGTGCTGATGATTGTTCCTAGACCCATGAGTTTGCTTAATCGGGGTGAAAAAAGGGATGTATGATGTATGGCTCGGCCTCGCATTCCGGACGACAGGACCCCCCAAAACTCTGCTTTAGTGTCCCTTAGGCAGTTGGACCTCGGGAGATGCTGAAAAAGCCCCCTTTTGGTGAATAAAGACGTGTCGCCGTCGAGGCCCTGTGGGAACGGCGCCCCGCTCGAGACGTGTCGGGCGCCCCCCCCTTTCTTCCTGCATTTTGTTGATTGGTAAGTTCGACCGCCTGCCGTGTACCGCTACCGTCGCTGTTACTGTTGCCTCCACTGCCACCGCTACCGCCACCGACTGCTGCCGGCAAAATAACACTAGGGAAAACATGAAGGAAAAAGAAGGAAGACAAAAAAGGCGAGGCGGGAGCGGAGCCCCTATGGGAGCAAAGCTGTTAAGTAACCAATTAGAACATAAATTGGTGGAAATATGGCCATAGGGCTGCTGGAAGCCGTACTTATCCTCATAGTTTTGATCATCGTCATAATCCTGCCTGTTTCAGTCAAGATTCTGCGTGAGTATGAGCGAGCAGTGAAGTTTAGGTTGGGTAGGTTTTCTGGCGTGAAGGGACCGGGCTTATTTTTTATCATTCCAGGCATGGAGAAACTTGCGAGGGTTGACCTGCGCACGTTAACCCTAGACGTTCCCAAGCAGCGGGTCATCACTAAGGACAACGTGAGCGTCAACGTCGATGCCGTCGTCTATATACGGGTGGTGAACCCGAGCGACGCCATCATGAAAGTGGAGCATTACATCTTGGCAACGAGCCTGCTCGCCCAGACAACTTTACGAGATGTGCTTGGACAATCGGAATTGGATGAAATCCTTGCCAAGCGAGACGAGCTGAACGCGAAGCTTCAGAAGATCCTCGATGAGGCTACCGATGTCTGGGGTATAAAGGTCAGTGCGGTGACGATAAGGGACGTGAGCCTTCCCGAAGAGATGCTTCGCGCGATCGCCAAGCAGGCCGAGGCCGAACGTGAGCGGAGATCCAGGGTGATAATGGCACAGGGAGAGTTTGAGGCGTCAAAGAGGATGGCAGAAGCGGCAAAGCAATACGAGGAGAACCCGGCCGCGCTCAGGCTCCGAGAGCTTCAAACGTTGACCGAGATAGCCCGTGAAAAGAACTTGATCGTAGTTAGCCCAACTCAGTTAGGAGCTCAACTCGGGGAAGTCTTGGGAGTTACATCCGCGCTTCAGAAGCCGAAGGGAAAGTGATTATTTTTTCTCCGGCTCCCCACGCTTTCTCACCACAAGCACGATTCCTTTCATGTCCTTGACGACGACCTGCTCACCCTTCTTGATGTGCTCTTCCGATGTCGCCGTCCAGAGTTCCCCTCGTATCTTGACAAGCCCACGGGGAGCAATACCTGTAACCGCCAAGCCGATCTGGCCGATTAGCTGTTCTTTACCCACCACCGGAGGTTTTCGAACCGTACGCCTGACCAATAGAATCAGAACGGCAAATACTACAATTAGAGCCATGGCCAAAGCCCTTATTATATCGCTGGAGACCTCGATCCACGGTTCCCTGTGGATGCCCACCATCATGAGTCCTAGGATGAGGGCCAGCGCCCCGCCGACACCGAAGACTCCGAAACCGGGCGTAAAGATTTCCGCGGCGATTAAGGCGATGCCCAATAAAAAAAGCGCCACGCCCACGAAGTTTATTTGTAGCATTCCTAGGCCCCAGAGGGCGAGCAGCAAGCATATCGCTCCCGCCACACCTGGAACGCCTATCCCTGGAGTCATGACCTCAGCTAACAGACCCAAGAAACCCAATGTGAAAAGAATCGTGGCCACTTCCGGGTTGCTCAACGCCCTCAATACTTCCTCGAACAAACCCATTTCAATGTTTTTAATGCTTGCACCTGTTTTGCCTATGTTGTCCAAAATCTGGTCGATGCTTGTGGCTCGGAGTTCGATTATCCGATTGTCCAATGCCTCCGCCGGGTTCATCGTCAAACTCTGGGTGACAAATAACTCGGCCTTTTCACTTGGCCGCCCGCGATTCTCGGCTATCGATCCGAGCCATTCCGCCATCGCCGCGGTGGCCTTTGGGTCCTCGGGCCTCGGCTGTGCGGCGCCTATTGCCGTGCCCTGATCCATGACCGCTACGCGCGATGCCATGAGGATGTAGGTCCCTGCGGAGAAGCCCCAAGCTCCAGCGGGTGTGATCCAGACCACAATCCTCGCGTCAGACCTCATCATTCGCCCAACAATTTCCTCAGTTGCCGATAGTAGCCCACCGGGGGTGTTCATCTTAATTATCAAGGCGGCATTTTCCCGTTCAGCACGGTTTATCGCATTCACCACAAAATTTGATATCCCTGCGTCTATTGTTCCCTCGACATTGATCGCATAAACGTAATTTTGTTGGGATTGACCTAACTGTGATACTACAAGAGGACCCAATAAAAATAGAAAAAATAAAATCACAACTGCTCTTTTTTTCATAATATCCGTATTAACTCTTTTTCGCTATTAAAATAGGGCATCGAGCTGTAGTAAAAAAACCAAGGCAAGTTAACGGCATCGGAGTGGTGCGGGGGATTTGAATCCCCAAACTGGGTAAGAACAAAATGAAAAGTGTGCGGTATCATCACCTACTTCATAGGTTACCCGTTTGCAATCTGCGGAACGGGTGATGTTACCCCTTTCGTTTTTTATACTGGGCGTTGAGAACTTTAGACATGGGGGCTGCATAATGGATCCCCTTCAAACGGCTATCGTTAAGCTTGTCGAGCGGAAGAACTTGACCGAGGGCGAAGCCGAGGCATCGATGAAGTATATTATGTCCGACGACGCGACCCCAGCCCAGATAAGCTCTTTTTTAACAGCACTCCGGATGAAGGGCGAGACAGTCGATGAGATCACGACTTTCGCAAGGGTGATGCGTGAACTCGCTATAAAAATAAACCCAAATGTCGGCGAGGTCCTGGTCGATACCTGCGGCACGGGCGGAGACAAAATAAAGACCTTCAACATAAGCACTGCGGCCATGTTTGCGGCAGCTGGAGCCGGAATAAAAATAGCCAAACATGGAAATCGCTCCGTAACCGGCAAAGCCGGGAGCGCGGATATTATGGAGGCGCTGGGAGTACGGATTGATATTCAGCCAGAAGAGGTCCAACGGTGTATCGAGACATTAGGGATTGGCTTCATGTTTGCCCCCCGCTTTCGCGTGGCCATGAAGCACGCGATACCAATTCGTCGAGAAATTGGCAGCCGCACAGTATTTGACCTCCTCGAGCCCTTAACCAACCCGGCTGGGGCCAGAGCGCAGGTCATCGGCGTGTACAACAGCAAGCTTACCGAGAAACTTGCGCACGTGTTGGCGAAGCTCGGATGCGTAAGAGCA
>JBDRCL010000012.1:0-10824 GCA_043821745.1 Methanobacteriota archaeon
CTACGAAATCACACTTTATGTCCTCTTCCTTGACAACGCGGCGCAGATATTGTTGCGCCTCCTTCGTTGCGGCAAAGACCCCGCGCAGGAAACCGATGCCGTGGTTTTTCACGATCTCGGAACAAGACGTGTCCGGTACCCCGCGTCAGGAAAGCGGTCGTGAAGCCCGTGGCGCCCATGGCCACGTGCCCCTTCTCCAGCAGGGCCACGGACAGGTCTCTCTCGGCCAGGCACCAGGCGGTCATGACACCCGCTATGCCGCCGCCGATGACGACAACGTCAGCCTTTATCTGGTCGTGAAGGGCCGGAAAGCGTAGCTTGTCCGGTACGGTATCCAGCCAAGGCGGCGTGGTCTTAATATGGCCTGTGGGCATGACATACAGCCATTATATTTTATCACCGAGCGTATTTATCGTTTAAAATGATTTTGAGGGCCTACCTTGGGAAAGGCTATTTAATCACGGAGCCTGAAAAATTAAGGGAGTGCTAACATGGAGTGGGGAATGAAGAACAGGCTGTCACAGCTCATCCAGAGCGACGGAAGGGCGATGTTTTTACCGATAGACCACGGGTACTTTCAGGGCCCGACTTCGAAGCTGGAGGAACCGGGTAAGACCGCCGAGCCGATCCTGCCCTATGCGGACGCGATAATGCTGACCAGGGGCATACTTCGGGCCTCGATAGATCCGAGCATGAAAAAGCCGATAATCCTGAGGGTTTCCGGGGGCACGAGCATGGCCAGGAAGGAGGAGCTCGACCAAGAGGGGATAACCACCTCGGTGAGGGAGGCCATTCGCCTGAACGCCAGCGCGGTGTCGATGTCGATATTCGTCGGCAGCGAGCACGAGCACCAGTCGCTGCTCAACCTCTCAAACCTGGTCAACGAGTGCGAGGAGTACGGAATCCCGACGATGGCGGTCACCTCGGTCGGGACGGAGCTGGGCAAGCGCGACGCCAGATACCTGGCCCTGGCCAGCAGGATAGCGGCTGAGCTCGGCGCGCGCGTGGTCAAGACCTACTACTGCGACGAGGGCTTCGACAAGGTCGTGCGGGGCTGCCCGGTGCCGATAGTTATAGCCGGCGGGCCCAAGGTCGAATCCGAGCTGGAGGTCTTCAGCTGGGTGCACAACGCCATAGAGAAGGGCGCGATAGGCGTCAACCTGGGCAGGAACATCTGGCAGCACGAACACCCGGTCGCGATGGCCAAGGCGATACGTTCGATCATACACGGGAACGCGAAGCCGAAGGAAGCGCAGCAGCTTTTCGATGAAACCAAGAGCGGAAAGGCCAAGTAAAACCGCGAAAATTTTTACCTATATTTTCCACACCACGTTGGGAAACAAATTATTATATCGAACGACGCCACCGTTAACCCTAACCACGCCAAAGTCCTAGCGCCAAGCCCACCAGGAAGGTCACCGAGGAGTAGGGTAGCACGTTGAGCAACCCGTTTCCACTCTCGTAGAACTTTGGCAGTATCTGCATGGCCTTTTCGAATAAGTCCTGGAAAGTCAGGCTAACGGCCCCGGTGGCGATGAGCACGATTACGAGGGCAGCTATGATCAGCAGCAGGTTCATGGCCTTTTTGACGACGACGCCGACCAGCAGCCCCAGCACGAATGGCACGACGATTGGCACTATCCAGGCTATCTCCGGAGGGATTGACATCGTTCACCACTAAGTTTAAGCGCGGCTGGAGCAAATAAAACTTTTCGAATGCACCTAGTGAAAAAAATCCAATTAGTACCGATCGTGACAACTCGTTCAAAAATCAAGATTCGAAAAGAATAAATCGCTGAAAACGTTCGGCTCTGTGAGCTAACGGGTGGAAATATGGCCGTCTGCGACGTCTGCGGGGAGGAAGTGGCGCTGCCCTTCAAGTGCAGCTACTGCGGTGGGACTTTCTGCGCCGAGCACAGGCTTCCCGAGAACCATCGGTGCGAGAAGGCCGAGGAGTCCAAGACGAGCGTAAGCGAGAGGCATCGGGAAGCTCCATACGTGCCGGATTCGGAGGAGCCTTCTCAACCCATGAAGATAAGGTACGACATCAGGATTTCCGGCCCTCCGGGAAAGCCGCGAAAGTCAGGGTTCTCCCTGCTGCCGCGGGTGAGCATGTTGATTTTAGCGGCGATTTTCGTCGTTTTCGTCGTCCAGTTCTTAGCCCAGGTGGCGCTTGGCCCGAATTACTACAGCTACGGGGACCAGGGAACCTTTCTCTATTATCTGGCTCCATCTCTAGGCACAGTGTTCACCAGGCCGTGGACGCTGATCACATCAATTTTCGCCCACGGGAGTTTCATGCACCTGCTGTTGAACGAGATGGTGCTTTTCTTCTTCGGCCCGGCCCTCGAGGCCAGGATAGGCGCGAGGAGATTCATCTACCTGTTTTTCGGGGCCGGGATTTTGGCCGGAGTTGCTCAGCTTATGTTCATTCCACCGTACACAATTCTGCTTGGGGCCAGCGGCGCCATCCTTGGGGTACTGGGCGCCCTCACGATTTTGGCTCCCCGCCTGCCAGTCCTGTTGTTCTTCTTCATTCCGTTGCCGCTGTGGGTGGCCACCCTCGGCTTCGGGGTCTTGTCCGCCTTTTTCGCCTTCGCGGCGCCGGGCGGCTCGATAGCTCACATGGCCCACTTTGTCGGCATGGTCGTCGGGCTGATCTACGGGTACAAGCTGAAGAGGGACGCGAAGAGAAACCAGGGCGAGGGTATGAAGAAGCTGCTCGGGTCGCTTCTCAGGCCGAGGGCTTAGGGTTCGGCAAGATATTTCTTATACCGTGATAAACTTGTTCGGGACATTCATGCGCGTCGCCATGTACTACAACAACCATGACGTGAGGTTGGAAGAGCTGCCCAAGCCCAAGGTCGGGTCCGGCGAGTTCTTGATGAAGGTGATGGCTTCTGGGATATGCGGCAGTGATGTCCTCGAATGGTACCGCGTCAAAAAAGCTCCTCGGGTGCTGGGTCACGAGGCGACGGGGGAAATCGTCGAGGTCGGCGAAGGCGTCAAGCGCCACAAGGTTGGCGATAGGGTCTTCGTTTCCCACCACGTCCCCTGTGGAACTTGCCACTATTGCCTGCGCGATCACGAGACGGCATGCGAGACGCTACACACGACCAATTATGATCCTGGCGGATTTGCCGAGTACATCCGTGTGCCGAAGATAAACGTCGAGCGGGGAGTTTACCAACTGCTGGAGGAAATGTCATTCGAGGAGGGCACTTTCATAGAGCCCGTGGCCTGCGTGGTTCGTGGTCAGAGGCTGGCGGAAATAGGTAACGGGGACACGGTTCTCGTGCTGGGCAGCGGCCTTTCCGGTTTGCTCCATATGCAACTCGCTCGATTGAGGGGCGCGGGGAGAATAATCGCAACCGATGTGAACGAATATCGTTTGGGGGCAGCAAAAAAATTCGACGCCGATGGAGTCATTGACGCTGCGGAAGACGTGCCTAAAAAACTACGTCAGCTTAACGACGGCAGGTTGGCGGACAGGGTGATTGTGTGCACAGGTGCCGCATCCGCCAGCAGGCAGGCCCTGCAATGCGCGGACCGGGGCGGTTCCATACTTTTCTTCGCCGTACCTGAACCAGGAATCGAAATCCCGATTCCCCTTGCCGAGTTCTGGCGTGATGAGACAAAGTTGATGACCTCCTACGGCGCCGCACCCAAGGACCTCGAGGAAGCTCTAAAGCTGCTGGCCGACAAGCGGCTGAACGTTCGGGACATGATCACCCACCGGTTGGGCCTGAGCCAAGCCGGGTTGGGCTTCAAGCTCGTCGCCGAGGCGCAGGACTCCCTTAAAGTTATCATCGAGCCGCAGAGATGACATTCGCGAAGTCGCAGGCTTGGATAAAGTCCTCGTTCGGGTCTGGGCCAGGTTTGTACTCCAGGCAGAGCAATCCGTTGAATTTCTTACCAACCATTTTTATCACCCTTTCAAAATCTATACTTCCTTGGCCGGGAGGTTTCGAGTCGGTGTCCCGTAGCTGAAGTTCTGAGATTTCATCAATGTACTCGGCGATGACATCATGGACGTCATCTCCGTTGTCGTGTATGTGCATGGTGTCCGCCATCAAACGAACGTGTGCCGAGTCCACCTCGCGGATGAGGCCGTAAACTTCGGACGTGCCCGGAAGGAAAATGCTCCTGTTCTTGCCCAGGGGTTCGATTGAAACAGTAACGCCCAATTCTTCTGCGAGAACGCTAAACTTTTTATATGTCTTTATTGCCAGTTCGCGCGGGTCCTTGGCAGCCGGTTTCCCATAGGCGAGCGTGGTAACTACGTGCCCCGCCCCGACCGTCGAGGCTAACCTCATAGTTTCCTCAACATGCCGCACAGCGGCTTTGTGCTCGGTCTCGCTGTCGCTCAGCGTCTTGAGTTCGTGCAATAGGTTCGCTTGAACGGACTTGATGGGCGTCTTAAAACTGGAAAAAGTGCCTGAGATGTCTTCGGGTTTCCTTCCGCCGTCATTGGTCAGCTCCAGCCACATTCTCCTTGACTCCAGTTTCTCAAGCTTTTCCTCCAGCGTCGCACCTGGGACCGCGAATTCCACGCACCCGATGGCCCAATCCTTTGACATTAAAAACCCAACGTTCCATTAAACGATGCCGTTTGGTCGACGATGATGTGGTTTGCCCGCGTGAGATCTCATAGCCACTTTTTTCCCCTAAAGTAAAACAGCATCGAGATGCTCACGGCGAGCATCAGGAGCAAGACCAAGGGATAGCCCATGCCCCATTCAAGTTCCGGCATGAATCTAAAGTTCATCCCGTAAATGCCCGCGACAAAGGTCAGGGGGATGAAGATAGTGGCGATGATGGTCAACACTTTCATGACTTCGTTCATCTTGTTGCTTACGCTCGAGAGGTAAATGTCGATCATCCCGGAGACCATGTCCCTCAGCGTCTCCACGGTATCGATCACCTGGATGGTATGGTCGTAGATGTCCCTGAGGTACACTTTCGTGGTGTCTTTTATCAGGGGAGATTCCCCTCTTTCCAGGCCGCTTACCACTTCCCTCAACGGCCAGACGGACTTGCGTAAGAATATCAGCTCCCTTTTTAGGTTGTGGATAGCATGCAGCGTCTCCGGTTTGGGGTTGGTGACCAACTTCTCCTCGATGAATTCTACCTTTTCTCCAATCTTTTCCAGAATTAAAAAATAGCCGTCGACGATCGCGTCCATCAGGGCGTAAGCGAGGTAGTCGGTCCCCATCTTTCTTATGCGCCCCTTGTTGCTCCGGATTCGCTCCCTGATCGGGTCGAAGACGTCTCCTTCCTTTTCCTGAAAAGAAATCACGAAATTGGGACCGAGGATTAAGCTCACCTGCTCCATAACTGTCTCATTGCTTTGTTCATCGTGATAGAGCATTTTCAGCACGGTGAAAATGTAGTTGCCAAAGTCCTCCATTTTTGGGCATTGGTCGGTGTGTAATATGTCTTCAAGAACGAGCGGGTGCATCCCGAAATAATCACCAAGTTGTTTGACGATCTCTGCCTGATGGACGCCATCCATGTTGATCCAGGTCACGGTGGGTTTCTCTTTGAAGGGGCAACATTCCTCGACAGTTTTTGCTTGTTTTTCCTGGAATTGAGCTTCATCGTAATCCATTATCGTGATTTTTATATCGTCGCCTTTTCTCTCCCCGGTGTAGATGGGAGATCCCGGCGGAAGCCCCGCCTTTTTAAAACCACGTTTAGTGAACCTGGGCATCGCAATTATCCTCAAGTCAATTAAAGTCCCGATGTTTAAAGAAGTTGTCGAAGATGATTCTGGCGCGTCCCTGCCTTGGTGGTGAGAGATTAGTCCCGAAGGTTCAATTTAGTTTTAGACACTGCCCTTGAAAACCTTCTTTTCCCGACAAGCTCCGTAATCATTTGATTTTACTTTTTCTTCTTATGGTTGTCCCTAGTCCTCCCAAAGTGGCAAAGGCAATCGCAACTCCCAAAAGCACGTAAATCGCCGTAAAAAGGCGGGATATCTCGGTGGTCGGGTGCAGATCTCCGAACCCAACTGTGGTGAGCGTCGTGATGGAAAAATAGAAGGAAGAAATCCAGCTCCAACCCTCCAAGTAATGGTATGCCACCGTGCCTAGGGCAATTAACCCAATCAGCGAGAAAAAGGCCGCGACAATTATAACCCTTATCTTTGATGCTATTTCCATCTCTTTTTTACCCTATTGAATATCGCCTCGTGCCAATTTATCTTTTTTGGCAATTATTTTCTGAAATGCCGTCCCTGATCGGATTAAATATTTTGCCCCAAAACATCCGGCGGCGGTCAAAAAATCCTATATCAATTATAAAATCAAAAGAGGCCCTAAACCAAAAACGCACGTATGTAGCCATACTACCTATTTATATAGTGGCGCTACATAGAAGGTTAAGATTTGGATGCTAAATGGAAATCACAAGTGGCAGGCGAGCGTGAACAAGGAGATGAAGCGCGGCCTTCACAGCATATTGTTACTTTGGATCCTGAAGAAGAAAGGCTCGCCCATGTACGGATATGAGATAATCCAGACTATCGACAAGACGACCAAAGGAAGGTGGGTTCCCAAAGCCGGGACGATATATCCGATACTGAGGAGGCTCGAGGGCAAGGGGTACGTAAAGAGCGAGTGGAGCTCTTCCAGATCAACCGGCCCCAGCCGCCGATACTACAAGATAACTCCTGAGGGCAGGGAAGCCGCGAAGAAGATCTTTGCGGAGTGGAAGAAGCTCATGAGCGGCTTCAGGGAGTTCCTCGTGGACCTCATGGGGGCAGATTAGATGAACAACGAATACGCGATAATGACCGACAACGTGACGAAAAAGTTCGGGGAACTGGTGGCGGTGGACAACGTTAGCATCAAAATAAAATACGGGGAGATTTTCGGCCTGCTCGGCCCCAACGGTGCGGGAAAGACCACGCTGACGCACATGCTTTCCACGATCTTGTGCCCGACGTCCGGGACGGCGACCGTGGTAGACCACGACATTGGTAAGGACCCGGATGAGGTCAGGTCGGCCATCGGTATCGTCTTCCAGGAGCCCTCTCTTGACAGCAATCTAACCGGCAAGGAAAATCTGGATTTCCACGGCAGGATGTACGGCATGACCAAGGAGCAGAGGAAAAAGCGCATAGATGAGGTGCTTGACATAGTCGGCCTTGCAAACCGCGCTGATTCCCTGGTCAAGACCTTCTCCGGCGGAATGAAACGGAGACTTGAGATCGCGCGTGGACTGATGCACCGTCCAAAAGTTCTGTTTCTGGACGAGCCAACTCTGGGCTTGGATGCCCAGACTAGGAGAGTCGTTTGGGAGCAGGTTGAGAAGCTGAGGGAGAATGAGAAGATCACGATCGTCCTAACGACGCACTATATCGAAGAGGCCGATTATCTCTGTGACCGCGTTGCCATCATAGATGCCGGGAAGATAATTGCCCTCGACAAGCCGAAGGCGCTCAAGGACAAACTCAAGGGGGACGTCGTTTACCTCAAGGTCGCCGATCTCAAAAAATTCCTCGCGATTTTCCAGAAGAACAAAATGGTCAAGGAGGCAAAAATCACCGGCGAGATGTTGCAACTTCAGGTCGTGAACGGTGGCAAGGCCATACCCAAGATAATCGACATCATCAAGTCAAAGGGCGGTCAGGTTCAGGAGGTGAGCCTGAAGAGGCCGTCGCTCGAGGATGTCTTCATCAAATACACGGGAAGAAAGATAAGGGAAGAAGGCCCGGACTCAGGTGCTAAGGCCCGCCTGCTCGGCCCGATGAGGAGATAGCATGGGCGCTGGTCAAGTCATCTACACCCTCTGGCTCAGGGAGATGAAGTGGTATATCCGCGGCAAGGCCAGGATCATTCAGTCGATTGCCCAGCCGTTCCTGTGGCTGGCCATAATCGGCGTGGGGTTGAGTTCATCCTTCAGTTTGCAGGGGGGCGTCAGCTATCTGCAGTTCATGGCTCCCGGGATAATTGGTTTGACCCTGTTGTTCTCATCGACGATGTCCGGCGTTTCAGTGCTCTGGGACAAACAGTTCGGTTTTTTGAAGGAGATACTGGTCGCGCCCGTCTCGAGGACCCATATAATGCTCGGGAAAGCCGTGGGCGGCGTCACGACCTCACTGCTTCAGGGGGCACTGCTGTTGCTGGCGGCGACGCTGGTGGGCGTATGGCCGCCGAGCCTAGGGGCGTTGGTACAGGTGATTGTATTCATGGTTTTAATCTCGCTCAGCTTCGTGTCTCTGGGCCTGGCATTCGCGTCCAAGATGTCCGACCCGGTCGCGTTCCCGTTGGTGATCAACTTCCTGATAATGCCAATCTTCTTCCTTTCCGGCGCCCTGTTCCCGCTCACTTCGGCCCCGGACTGGATGAAGGCCGTCGCTTACATAAACCCGCTGCGGTACGGCGTGGACGGACTCAGGGGCGCGATACTGGGGATTTCGGATTTCTCACTCTACGTCGATTTCGGGGTGCTGCTCGCCTTCTCGGCGGCGATGGTCCTGCTGGGTGGTTATCTATTTAGAAAGACATCCGCATAGTTTAGGTCATGAAAATACTCATACTGCCCGAACTGGAGGAGCGCTTTCCAGGGTTGCGGGTCCTGATTTGCCGCGTTGACGGTTTGCTCGTCGAAAATGGAAAGGCGGAGCTACGGCTTTTCAAGGGGGAAGTGAGCGAGGAGGTGAAGCGGAAGTACGACCTCGCGACTGTCAAGGACGAGCCAGTCTTTAGGGCCTACAGGGACTTTTTCTGGCGCGCCGGAATAGACCCGACCAAAGTCCGACCAGCCGCCGAGGCGCTCATCCGCAGGGTTCTGGCTGGGAAGCCGATACCGACCATCAACACATTGGTGGATTCATACAACTTGGCCTCCATCAAAACAGGGATAGCTTTAGGGGCCTTCGACGCGAGGAAGTTGAAGGGGGATCTCACGATGAGATTTGCACGCAGAGGCGAGAAATTCTTGGGCATAGGCATGGGCGAGCCGATAGAACTGGCAGGGAATGAGCTGGTGGTCTCGGACGAGGAGAAGCTCATCGCGGTTTACCCGTATCGAGACGCCGACGACACGAAGGTAACAACAGACACGAGAGATCTGTGCCTGCTCGTGTGTGGCGCCCCAGGAATTGCGGAAGAAGTTTTGAACGAGGCTTCTCGTGTCGCGGTCGATTACATAACCAGATTCTGCGGCGGCGTGGAGGCGGCATGAATGATTAGTGGCATC
The DNA here is from genome assembly GCA_043821745.1 of Methanobacteriota archaeon. Classification (GTDB taxonomy): domain Archaea; phylum Hadarchaeota; class Hadarchaeia; order Hadarchaeales; family Hadarchaeaceae; genus Hadarchaeum. Next base: position 9,208 of record JBDRCL010000012.1, read on the forward strand.
AAGGCAGTGCTGTTCGACCTCGATGAAACACTCATCGACGATTTCGTCGGCTTGGAAGCGGCCCACCGTGCCGTGGCCAAGAGGCTTGACAGCTACCTCAGAGACTGCGGCGTCAAGGTCGGTGAGGAGGAAATTTTCGCCAAGGTCACCAAACTGGATGACAAGATGAATTTTGAGAGGAAGTACATCCGCAACGATTGGTGGCTATTGCTGCTGGCCGAGCTAGGGATTAAAGTTGAGTTGCCTCAGAACTTGCTGGATGAGCTGACTCTTCTCTACTGGAAAACTTTCGCCGAGAACACCGAGCCCTATCCCGACACGGAGCAGACGCTGGATTACCTGAAGAAGAAAGGTTACAAGCTCGGGATAATCACCGACACCGACGGAACGAAGGGAATTAAGAAGATGAGGCTCGACCAATTGGCGATTGTCAAGGTTTTTGATGTCGTGATCGTCAGCGGGGAGGACACGCCGCGGACGAAGCCAGACCCGAAGCCCTACCTACTTGCCGCTGGAAGTCTTGGCGTCAAGCCGAATGAATGCGTCTTCGTCGGGGACAAACCCTTTACGGACATAGACGGCGGGAACGCCGCCGGCATGAAAACGATATTGCTGAAGCGTAGGGACTGGGGCGTTAAAGAGAACCCTGATTTCACGGTCAAATCCATGTCCGATCTTTGCGGCATATTGTGAGGGCGCCAAACCACAAAGTTTTATTCCACGCCGACCCTTGTGGATTAGGGGTTGAAGGTGCCAGTTCACCCGATTGAGTGGCGTTACGGGAGCCAAGAGATGCGCTCTATTTTCGAGATTGAAAATCAATTCCAAAGAATGCTCGATGTGGAAGCGGCTCTTGCAAAAGCACTTGCAAGCGTCGGCCTTGTCCCGAAGGAGGACGCAGCGAAAATAGCCAAGTGTGCATCGATCAAGCTGATCACCGTCGAGAAGATACGTAAATATGAGGAGGAATTTCAGCACGAGACTATGGCAACTGTCATGGCTCTGTCCGAAGCCTGCGGCAAAGCGGGCCATTATGTTCACTTCGGCGCGACTAGCAACGATATCCTCGACACCGCCATGGCCATGCAAGTTCGAGATGGCTTGGCGATAGTTGAACGACAACTTCGCAATCTTCTCATGATAGTCCTTCACAAGGCTCTGGAACATAAGGGGACCATTATGGTGGGGCGCACTCATGGTCAGCATGCCGTCCCCACGACTCTGGGCCTAAAGTTTGCCGTCTGGGCTTCCGAGATCGGTCGACATATCCAGCGCTTGGAACAACTCAAGCCTCGCCTTCTGGTTGGTAAGATGAGCGGTGCGGTCGGGACCGGTGCCGCTTGGGGCAAGAATGGAGAGAAAGTTCAGCAGCTCGTCGTGAACGATCTGAAGCTTTTCCCTGCCGCGGTGTCAAGCCAGATCCTGCAGCGCGACCGTTTGGCTGAGCTCATATCGTTTTTGGGCCTTCTCGCTTCCACGCTCGATAAAGTGGCTCGGGAGATCAGAAACCTTCAGCGCACGGAGATCGGTGAGGTCGCGGAACCGTTTGCAGTGCAGCAGGTCGGGAGCAGCACGATGCCGCAAAAGCGCAACCCTATCAGGTGCGAGAAGATATGC
>JBDRCL010000013.1:0-5709 GCA_043821745.1 Methanobacteriota archaeon
CTAAATTCAAGGTCAGACTCTCTTCCAGCAAGTTTCTCCAACACTTGTGCGAAAGTTTCAGCAAAGCCCTCTTTTTTCTCTATTTGCTCCACCAATACCACCCCCCTTTTATTTTATCGTCATCTTATCAAACGCATCTGATTGTATATACCCTTTCCCGCGCTGGCCCTCCCCTCGGTCAGCTTGCGCCTAAAAAAGGCAGCAGCTTTAAAGTGCGGGGGAGGGGATTTCAGCTCCCTTTTACTGGTAAAATCTCCTGAAAATGTTCGGATTACTTAATTAGTTCTATGGAGCGAGGGGGATTCGAACTCCCAGACTAGCTTTTTCTTCTTGAGTCATCAAACCCGAGCCCACGGTGCATGTTCCGGTTCCCGGCTCCGTGCTCTCCTTTGGATATCGCTAAAAGAAAAAAAGGCAGTATTGTAGCCCAATCGGGACAGTTCAACGAGGATTGTCATGAGTCTTTTTACCCAATTTTCGGCGTTTTTTCGGGGTTCTGGTAGCTTTATAGCGTTGAATCTCGGCGGCCCCACCAAAATTCGCCTGAGAAAATTGCAATCAATTGGGAGATTGTAGGGGAAAAATATTTTTCACTTTACCTAAAACCGAATCCAAATCATTTATCAAATCATCATGTTTCTGGTATTTCCACTCTTGCCTTCAAGACCTTTGAAGGTACTCGATTTTCTTACCTCGTAAGCCGTCGCATAAGCATGGCGGTTTTGCGTAGATTGAAAACGAAACCAGTTTCCAAAGAGGAGGTTGGCTGCAAATCCTTTTCATCCTTGCGAGAGCGCTTTTTAACGGCAATAGATCGGTAGAACTAATGCGCCACTCTGGAGTAATGCAGTCTTCCAGCGGCCCCTCGGCCCAATCTAGCTCCAATATTTTTCCGACCCCATCGTGCCAAATCGATAAGACCGCAACCGACTGGCTTTCCCTATCCTCGCAATAAAATCCGCTCGCCTTGACGGCAATTGCTCGAGCGGCCCTAAAATCTGAGCCTCGCCCTGAACCCCCTAGGCCCCTTCTCCACTATGTGCTTGAGCGGGCACGAGCTGTCGGGGCTGGCCCTCGGATGGTACACGACCCAGCACTCCTCCGCCACGGGACATTTGGCGCATTTCACCATTTTTTCACCCTTTTCCGTTGGGCAATAACCATGTCTATACTATTTTTGTCCCGCAGTTTGGGCAGTCTCTTCCACCAGATATTAGTCAACTACTCTCCCTACTCGACTGATTTTATGTCCGATGATTTTATATGCTTTTCTGAGAGGGGAGCTTTGACCTGAGCTTCTTCGAGATCACGGGCGGGGGGATCGAGATAGTGAAGATGGAGGAAACCGGTCGTCCGTTAAGAAAAGCCGAGAAGAAGAGATGATATGAAATGCTCTCGATGCGGGTACAAGTGGGAACCGAAAGTCCCCAGCCCAAAGGAGTGTCCACGTTGTAAGAGCAGGCTAGACTTCGGTCGGAAAAAGAGGCGGAGGCTTTAGCTGGTATCTGATCCCGTTCTTTCTCATAATACTCAGTGGAATCATAGGATATTTTGCGGTTAAAGGCGATGACAAAAAGATGGCGAACAATCTCTTGCTAGTAGGCATCCTGATGACCATTATCTGGACTGTTGCAACGTTTGTATTTACGACAGCATTCTTTGCGGCGAGCGCGGCCCTCTCATAATCCAAGCCTTAGATTTCGGGCGGGTGACCCTTCCGCAGAACGCATCAACCTTATTATGTTTTGAGGTTACTATAATTTGGAAATTAGATAACGAGGAGGTGGAGAGATGGCTAAGAAAAAGAAGGCTGTTAAAAAGAAGGTAAAGCCCGCCGTGGAGAAGCCAGCCGAATAGTCGTGTTGGAGAGAGGAGGCCAGACCGGCTGAGTGTGCTGCTGGGACCGACCGTATGCTGTACCCTAACTTGTTTTGTATCTGCCGAGATTTTCAACGCCTTTATTCTAACACTTTCAAATTTGCGTTGTCATAGATTCGTTTTAGTCGCTCTGGTGAGAAATCCGTGTAATGCCTTGCTAAGACCGACCTTGGAACCCTTCCGCAGAACGCATCGACGTATCGGTCCGCAACTCCCAACTCGCCCATCTCGGAGCAGAACCAGTCCCTCAATGTTTGGGGCGTGACTTGTCAATATTTGAAACCTGCAAATGATCATTACCAACTTTAATAATATGGTCTTGCGCCCCAAAGTGTCGTTTAATGTAGTTACTACACAAACCACCCGACCGTGTTTTCCCATTTAAACCGCGCTCGGCTTAGAAAAGCGGTATCATGCCGCGCATCGTGACGACGACCTCCTTCGAGGATCTCGGCTACCTGAACTTGCCGATATTCGACTTCAAGTTCGTGAGGTTTACCCCTAGGCAGCTCATCATTTTGACCATATTCACGGTTCTCTCCTACATGGTGTTCTCGTCCGTTGTGCCCCTCCTCTTTCTTGGGATTATGGAGAGGCTGTTCGGGGCAGTGGCTGTCTTCGTGATCGGCGCCGCCTTGTTCGTGCGCAGGGGCCGCGTGTTCGCGCCGGAATGGTACCTGCTGTATTTCATCAGAAAATCGTTTGGTCCTCAGAGGCTGAAAAGGACGAACAGGGCAAAACGCAGGAAGGGAGCGGAGGCAGCGGAGATCGAGGTTAGGCCGATGCTGGTCCCGCTCGGCGAGCCCACCCGCATCGCCGGCGTCCTCTTCGACCCCTCGACCGGGAAGCGCCCCTCGAGAAGGTATCCCGATGTCCTCCCCTGGACGAGGCGACTGAGAATCCCGACCATCTGGACGCTTGTCGATGCGAGTGGAAGTATCGGCGAAGACGAACTCAAACTCTTCCTCGGAACGGTGTACGAGTTCGCCAAACACACGGAAATCAAGGTCGTCAGCTTCGACACCGAGGCTTACAACTTCGTGACCGCCAGAAAGCCAGCGGAGGTCATCTCAAAGGTCGCCAAGCGCATCCAGGGCGGCGGCGGAACCATGATCAGGAAGGCCCTCGAACAAACATTCCAGCGGATGAAAAACAAGGATATCGTACTGGTGATGACGGATATGGCGATATTCGACCTCAACGAACCGGAAGTTCAACGCCTGCTCGCATCGGTGGCCGGCAGAGCCGGGGCATGCGCGTTCTGCACCACGGAAAGGGAAACTCCGGTCAAAGGCTGGAGAGCAATCAAATTGAGGAGATGAGGGAATGAAGAAAATGACCGATGAAGAATACCGCAACAAGATGCTGGCGACAGCGCTTGGCGGAAAGTTGGATGGGACCCCCATGCCCCCCCGGCGCTGGTGGGAAGAACACGCGGGAATGATTCGCACCCAGCATCCGAACTACACCGACGAACAAATTAACGCCGCGGTCGGGAGAATTTGGTTCAAAATATACAACGACGAACGACGCGAAGCGGCGATCGCGGCGGAAGCGCTTCACGCGAGCTGAGGATTTCCCTCGTCGAGCAGCTATGCAGCGACAAAATCTTGACGAATGTGTGCAAGGGCAAGCTGTTCGAGATGCGCGCGTGGGCCAGGATCAGTTAGTATGAAAAGAGGTGGAAAAATGAAAATGACCGATGAAGAGTACATCAAGGAGATTTTTGAACCTAACAGTAGGAGCTTCCCGGAATTGCTGACGATAGAAGAATCCGACGACCTTGAGAACTTCAAGACGTTCGCATGGGAGGGTTCAGATGGTAATCGCAGGGCAGCCCTCGAATTCGCCAAGAGAGTCGGCGGGATAGTGTACACGCAGATCGACGGCGACGACGGCTCAGTGGCGTATGACCTTGGCTTCCATCTCGTGAACCGCACTGGCATTTACGCCGTAACTTGGATGACGAAGCGGTCGCAGCAACAATACCCGAGATTCGTTCGCGGCAGAAAAATTGAGGCGGGCGGAAAGCGCCATGCCGGGACCTTGCAGGTTCAACAACACCCCGCGGAGTCGTTGCCGCAGATAATTTTGCCAAAGCAGGCGGAACCGTGACCGCATTCAAAACGGTCATGTTTTGCGAGAAACGCGAGTGGGGCGACCTGAAATCGAACGAGCTGCCAGCGGGCAACTACTCGTTTGAGCCCAAACTGGATGGCATCAGGATCAAAGCGGTGAAGAACGGCGACGTCGTGAAACTGGTCGGTCGCTCGGGCGAGGATTACACAAACGCGTTCCCGGAGGTCGTTGACGGGTTGAGGCTGTACCAGCACGACTTCCTGCCGGACGGGGAAATGTGCGCCGCCAGCGGCAACTTCGGGGACATCTCCGGAAGAGTCCACCTGAAAGACCGGTTCAAGATCGCCTTGAGGGCGAAGGCGAACCCTGCGGTCTACCACATGTTCGACGTCCTCGAAATGAACGGACGCGACCTGTTGAAGCTTCCGCTGCGGGAACGCAGGCCGCTCCTGGAAAGCCTCGGGGAAACGGAACGCGTCAAAATCGTCAGGGCGGCACCCCTCGAAGAGCTGGTCAAACTCGTGAACGCGCAAATGCTCGAGGGGATAGTGGCGAAGGACCTGGACTCCCCGTACGAATTCCGCCGGTCCCCCCACTGGTTGAAGTTCCGGCCGGCACCGCCGCACGACCTGCCCATAATAGGCTACGAGGACTCCGACAAACCGGGCCGACCGTTCCGCTCCCTGATCATCCTCATGGGGGCCAAGGAGATCCAGGCATCGAGCGGCCTGAGCATGGCCGACCTCCAATACGCGAAAGGAATTTTTGCACAGACCGAGGTCGTCAGGACGTCGGGGAGAAAACACTACTTCAAGGAGCCGGTTGGGACGTGCGAGGTGGCCTTTTCCACCCTGCCGAACTTGCCCGTGAGGTTCCCGAGAGTCATCGCGTACCGAATGAGGTCAGACAAACCCGTCAGTAGCGCCAAACCCACCCTGTCCGAAGAGGACGTGAAGTCCATGTACGGGCTGGGGTAAAACAGCCAATTCCGGAGGTGGAATTATGGTTCGAAAATTCGGGATTAGTTTTGGGCTCGTGAACATACCCTGCCAGTTGCATAACACGGTGGACGAGGATTCGATCAGCTTCAACATGATTACCCGGTCAGGCAACCGGGTCAAGCAGAAGCTCGTCGACGCGGAAACGGGAGAAGACGTGAACCGCGCCGAGACCAAGAAAGGTTACGCGATCAGCAAGGGCAAGTACGTGATATTCACGCAGGAAGAGGTGGCGAGCGTCAAACTCGTCAGCACCAAGAGCATCGAGTTAATCGGGTTTGTACCGGCGACCACCGTGGACGCGATACTTCAAAAGGAGCAGTATTACATTTCGCCCGACGGCCAACCGGGGGAGAAAGGGTACAGCATACTGTATGAAGTCTTGAAGGAGCTCGGCGTGATGGCTGTGGGCAAGATCGTGATGGGCGGCACCAAAGAATACATCGCCACCGTCTCCGTCCGGAAGAGCCTGCTGCTCCTGACCCTAGTGTACTACCCGCACGAAATAGTTGCGCCGCCGGTGCCGAACTTGGTCGAGATAAGCGACCGTGAACGCGAGTTCGGGAAGGCCCTGCTGCAGTCGCTCGGCAAACCCGACCTCATGGAGCTCAAGAACAGGTACATAAAAGCCCTGCAGGAGCTCATCACGGCGAAACAGGAGGGCCGGGAGAGGTTGTCTAATAATTCATTTTTATCGATTTACATCAATAGTCAATTGATTTTGGAGGTTGGGCCAGGAGTTGGGGGACAACCC
>JBDRCL010000014.1:0-13944 GCA_043821745.1 Methanobacteriota archaeon
TATCTTTGCCATTTAATCACCAGCTACTTCGGTTCAAGGGATTAATAGAATTGGGTGAGACCGCTTATTTACTTGTAAGTGTAAAAACTTCTGACGCCATCGGAACTAGGTGTGCACATGAGAAAACCCAACGACGCTCCAAAGTTCATCCAGGTGAACGGCGAACCCCTGCCTTACAGGGTCGAGCAGAGGAGCGTGAGGTATCCCCGGCTGGAGTTCAAGACCGAAGAGCTCCTGGTGATCCTGCCAAAGGGCTGGAAGGACGAGACCCACCTGCTCGAGGAGAAAAAGGACTGGATCTTCAAGAAGCACTCCGAGATAAAGAGCGCCATGGAGAGGCTTAGGGCCGGCATGAAAAACCAGAGCAGCCTGCCCATCTTCGGCGATTTCTTTGAATTGCGCCCGAGCAGCTCGCTTGTCGTGGACCTAGAGCGGAGGATAATAGATTGCGACTTGAACGATGCGAGCCAGCTCAGCAGGCTCGCCTCAATACTCAAGAAAATGCTCAGCAGAGAGCTACGGGAAGCCGCCGAGCACTACGGCAAAAGGTTCGGCGTGAGCTTCAAGAGGATCTGCGTGAAGAGGCATCGGTCAAAGTGGGGGAGCTGTTCTTACCGGGGGAACTTGAACTTCAACCTCTGGCTGGTGTGCCTGCCCAAAGAGCTCGTTTGGTACCTGGCCTGCCACGAGGTCGCACATCTGAAGGAAAAGGGCCACGGCAGGGCCTTCTGGGCGCTGGTGAGGGGCGAGTTCGAGAACTACAAGGAGATGGAGAAAAAGCTTTTCGGGTACTGGTTCTTCGTCCAGGAGTATTCCCGCGTGGTGTTCCCCTCGGGCAAAAAATTATTTTAGAATACTCTGAATTTTACGGGTGGCCCGCTGGTGGTAACTGGGGAGTTACCAAGCAGCTTTTTTTAAGCAACCGGCGCTCAAATGTTCGGTGGGAATTTCACGAAGTGGCGGCACGATGGCCTATGCGAATACGTCAGCAGGTCGGCAAGAGTTGAACTCGTGTCCCTAGCCGTGAGCGGGGCAGGATCTGCGAGGGCGCTTGCTAGAACGGTCGGCGTTTCGCACGTGGCTGTGCTCAAATGGCTGCGCTTCAGAGACGTTCATCCCTCGAACGCCAACCTCCGCAAGATAGTCGGGCTCGCAGCCGAATTCGACGATGCAGCAGTTTCTAGAATATTAAAAAAGGATTTGCAAATACATCAGGAGTGTTTCAAAAATTTCATCGCGGGAGATTGAGTGGTAACTGGGGTGTTACCACATCCGCTTTGGCTATAGCCTGCCCAAGTAAAACCTCGCTCCTTGGATTGCGCTCCAGGCAGTGGACGCGAGCGCAGAGAGCAACTCGGGCACGGCCACCGAACTCCAACTAAAGGCCCAAGGCAGGGCGGCGAGTACCCCAATGACAACGGTCAGAACTCCGAATTTCCTCGACCCTGTCAGAACGAAACCGGCGCCGATAAGCAAAAGGGAAATGGGCACCAGTACGAAGAACGCCACGGAGAAGTAAAAGTGAATCCTGCCGGCCGCCTCGGAGAACGCCCCTATGCCCACAAGGGAAAGGGCACCGAGAAAGAAAACCAGGGTACCCAAGCGCCTCACAGAATCATTGAATGGCGAGAACATGCCAACCACAAATACCATCGACAGTATCCCGCCCGCCATCAGACCCAGATTGAACACCCAAGCGGCCTCACCAATCCCCAAGTCGCTGAGCGCGTTAGCTGACCAGTTGAACCAAGGGGAAAGCGAGATCGCTATGAAAATGCATGAAAGGGCGACTATCGGGGCTGCCACCCCGCAGAGCCCGGCTAACTTTAGCCGTTTCTCCTCAGGGATTATACTGTTGTTTGCTCTCGTCGGAACCTGACTCATCCTTGGCCTCTACCTTATCCTGCTTGGGCTGCCCTTCCTCGGGCGGATTCTCAGGCTGCTCGTCGTGAACATCTGGCTGCTCAGATTGTACATCCTGCTCAACTGGTTGTTCTTCCTCCGCCTTCTCTTCAGCCTTCTTCGGGAATAGTTCCTGGTAGAGCTTCTTCAGCTCTTCCTCTTTTTCCTCCACGGCCTTCTTTGACGGCTTCGGCAGACTCAGGCTCACACCCGCGTGTGACAGCTCACGCTTGTACCTGGCCAGCTTCGCGGAGCGGGCCAGCTGCCTTGCCTTGATGGCTATCTTTCCGGTTTTGCGAGTCATGTGATTTTCACCTTCTTTTACTACCACTCACACTATTTTAACCTTGAGGTGCCCCCGTCATCAGCCAGTACTCGGCCTCCTTCCTTATGTCGCGCAAAAATTGGCTGAACCCATCGTAGCTCAGGTAGTAAATCGTCTTCCCCCCCGCCTTCCTCGTCGAGATCATCCCGGTCTCCCGCAGCGGCTTCAACAAAACATAGAAATGTTTTCGGCCCGCCGCCGTGTTCAGGTCCAGGCCCAACACCACCGCAAGCTCGTCGATGTTCTTCGCTCCTTCCTTCAACGACCTCATCACCTTCAACGCTTCCGGCTTCAGCGACGAACTCTTCGGATGATTGCCATATGCCAAGTCCAACAGTCTCTCAGCTCCACTCCGCTCTTCCAAACCATCACCCATCCAGAGTAATTTTCACTTCATCTATAGGTGATTTGGATATTTAAACCTTATGGTGAGTAATTTTAACCCTCTTCAAGAGTCTCATGCCTCTCTCAGAGCCGATTCTCCCTGTTTTTGGATTACCCTATGAAAGGTAAATAGCCGACTTCAGGGGGATCCATTGGCAAAAATATCCTGTCGCTGAAAGCCCTATTTTCGGGTAGTTACCCTACAAGAGTTATTCTATCCCTTTTCAGGGGTGTTTCATCCCTGGGGATATCCGAAAGCCTCAGCCAGCGTATCATCTATCCTCTTTGAAAGCTTCTTTGACATAACTAAAATGTTATCTTGCTTATTTTTGCTAAATTCAGCTAATTTATCCTTTAATTTGTTAATATTCTTTGATATTTGCTCTTTATTCATTTGCTCTCTCAGTTTTCCTTTTATTTCATTTTCGTGGGTCTTTTGGAGCTCATTTTCTAGTTCTCCCAGTTCTAATAGGTCCAGCATATTGATCATCACTTTGGCCACCTCGTCGCCCAATTCAGTCAATCTAATCAGCTTAATTCTCCCTGATTCCTTAAAAGAAACCAATTTTAGCCTTTCTAGCCTTTTTAAGACGTTAAATGTGTGTGCATAAGTAGTATTGACCTCTCTAGCTATTATTGACGTATAAAGGGGCTTATTTTCCTTCTTTATGTAAATAAGTATATTTTTTGGCTTTTCTTGCAGAAATAAATCATATTCTTTCTCAATTTTTTTCTGGACTGTCATGCTACCACCTCTACTTATATGTATCATTATATCTATTTAAACTTATCTATAATAGAATATATATTATAAAGTATATATTTAATGAAAACTACGACCTTGAAAACCAGGAAAAAATTTTTACTTGGGATCAAAGTTGGAAAATGAAAAATAAAAAAAGAATGTGGGAGGTCGAGGATGGAGAGGCGGAAAAAATTTTTGAATAAAAAATTGGACAAACGCCAAAAAATCGTTGGATGAGGCTAAGCTGAAACGTTAGAGAACCCGAGAAAGGCCGCACCGGCGGCGGAAAAGACGTGAGAGTTAGCGTGTGTGAACGAAGAGTACCCGCCAAACAACGTGCATTTTACAGAAATCGTCGCGATAATATCGCAGTCCCCCGGATTTCTAACTACTTAAAAGCGTAAGCCATCTAACGACGCGAGTATAAGGTGAACTCTCGTGGACTTGCCCTGAAATTTTCTCATGCTTTAGAGAAAGTTGAAAAGGGTCGCTGACAATATCGTATGGGGTGAAACAACGCTAGAGACATTTTTCAGCGCGGCCTTTTACGTCTTTTCAATCGTGCTGCTGGGAATTTTCATAAGGGTCTGCACCCGGCGCATAAAATTCTTGAAATTTTTGAAGCCGATAGCTGACTATGGCTTTCGCGTCCTTAACCTTCTTGCCATTTGGGTAATGTTGCCGATAGTTGTGTTCGTGTCATTGTCGCGCTACACCTGGACTGAAATCATGAGCTTCGGGAACGCGTTTGTATTGGCTTTCTTCGGCTTGGGCGCGTGCTTCGTGGCATCGGTGGTAATTTCGAGATTTTCCGGCGATGACAGGAAAACCATAGTTGCTGTGGTCCTTAATTCCTCATTCCCAAATGTCACCTTCTTGGGTTTCCCGGTGATCTATGCCCTGATGGGTTTGGCAGGGCTCGGACCGGCCACCCTTTACGCGGTCGGGATTTCGGTGCCGCATTTAATTTTAGGAGTGATGCTCACATCATCCGCAGCGAGAAGGAAAATCTCTATCGGCTCTGTGATTGAAAACGTGGTGACCTTCCCAGCGGCTTTCGCGCTTATAGTCGCGCTGTTGTTTGTCGGTCTTGAGGCCCCGCTGCCGACGTTTGCGCGAGACTTTTTCGACGTCTATCTAACAAAGCCCTTCTTCGCCCTCATGCTGTTGCTCGTGGGCTATCAGATGCCGATCGTGAACCCGAGAAAATATTTCAAGGACCTGACGATGGTCTCAGCGATGAGGTTCATCGTGGCGCCACTCATCACCTACGCCTTGATCATGGCGCTCGGGTTGAACTTGAAAACGGACATCACGCCCAAGCCGTCCATGATACAGTCAATCATGCCACCTGCTTTTTTCAACTTCATGCTCGCGTGGAACTACAAGCTCGACCTAAAGATGTACGGGGCGCTGATATTCTACACGACTATGCTATCGCTCTTTATCGTGCTACCAATATTGTTCATACTTATTTTTTGACGGGTTGTCCGACATTTTCGAAATCCATCGCGTCGCATATCAAAGAGTTCAGTATTTCTGGCAGGCTGTCAAGTGTCACCCTTCTCTGTTTGGATGTGTCCCGTTCCCTTATTGTGACCGTGTTGTCCTTCAGAGTCTGGTGGTCAACCGTGACGCAGTACGGCGTCCCGATCTCGTCGGCGCGCGCGTAGCGACGCCCTATCGAGCCTGATTCGTCGTAATCAGCCATTAGGTTTCTCGACCTCAAACCCCTTTGCACTTCCGTCGCCTTCTCGGGCAGGCCGTCGCGCTTGAGGAGCGGGAAAACTCCGACCTCTATCGGTGCCAGCCACTTTTTCAGCTTCAGGTACTTTCGCTCTCCATCCTCTGTGTAGGAGTGTTCCAGAGCGCAGTAAAGCGGACGGTCAATCCCGTAAGACGGCTCGACAACGTGACAGAGCAACTTCCGCTCGCCGTCTCCCGAAAACATCGTCATGTCCTCGCCGCTGAACTTTGCATGACGTGAGAGATCGTAATCGGCACGGTTCGCAAGGCCTGCGACCTCGACCCAGCCGAAGCGCTCGGTGCGAACCTCCGCGTCCCAGGTCTCGCTCGAGTAATGCGCCCTCTGCCCGGGCTTCTGTTCCCTGAAGCGGATGGCCTCGTAAGGAATGCCGAGTTCAAGTAGGAACTTTTTCGTGAGTGCAGCGTAGTAGGCGATCAGCTCGTTGTGGATGTAATTCTTCTCAACGGCCTCCTTTGCCGTGACCTCGACTGTGTTCTCATTACCCTTGACCTGGTCATCTGCCCGCCATAACCTGATCTTCTCATCGGCGCAGCGCGAGAAGTCCGGGTGACGAGGATTGTTTGGGTCGAAAAAAACTTCAGCCTCCGCCATTGTGAACTCGCGCAGCCTTATTATGCCCTGTCGCGGCGAAATCTCGTTGCGGTAGCCCTTGCCCACCTGGACCACCCCGAACGGGAGCTTGCCGCGGGCGTGCCGCTGGAGCCTCTTGAAGTCGATGAAGATTCCCTGCGCCGTCTCAGGCCGCAGGTAGCCGACGCGCTGGCTGCCGGGGCCAATCGTCGTGCGGAACATCGAGTTGAAGAAGAAGACCTTTCCGAGATCCCCCTTGCAGTCGGGGCAGCGAACGCCGTGCTCCTTCAGGAACTCATCCATCTCTGCCTCCTTCATGCCCTCTACGTCCTTGCCGGTTGCGTCGCGCGCGACGTCCGTGGCCTTGAAAGCAGCCCCGCATTTCTGGCACTCGACCATCGCGTCGACGAAGTGGTCGACGTGGCCGCTGGCCTTTAACACCTCCTCTGGCATGACGCTCGGCGAATCTATCTCGAAGAAGTTCTCGCCTATCAGGTAAAATTCGCGCCATTTTTGAATTATCTTGTTCTTGAGCATGGAGCCTAGAGGGCCGAAGTCGTAGAAGCCACCAGCCCCGCCATAAATCTCGAAGGACGGCCAGATGAAGCCCCGCCTGCGGGCCAATTCCATCATTTCTTCTGATTTGTCCTTCACTTCTTCACCGCAACCAAAACGGTGCTAAAACCCTAAAAGGATATCACTCTACCAAAGCGCGGAGCAGGTCGCCGTCCCTTATTATGCCGACCAGTTTGCCATCGGAAGCCACGACCGGAGTCTGCTCGACGTGGTTCTGCTTCATGAGCTGGGCCACCCTACTGATAGAAGTCTTTCTGGAAATCGTCACTAGTTCTTTTGTCATTATGTCCTTGACGAGCTTGTTCGGGATCTTGAGCTGGCTCTTTGTGATGTAAATGCGGTCCTCACTGTCCCACGTCCAGCTGTCGCCCTCGCTCCTGCCGGTCATTTGGCTCATCTTCGACCCCACTTCAACATCGCTGACTTTTATGACGTCGGAGTCATCTATTATCCCTACCATCGTGCCGCCCTCATTGATGACCGGCAACCCACGTAAACCGGCCAAGTCCATTATCTCGATGGCGGCTTTCAAAGGAGTGCCCTCCCAGATAACTATCACGCGTTTTCGTACGAAATCAGCTGCGGGTTTTTCTATATTCATCTCGGCGATTGCGCGGTAGACGATGTCCCTGACGGTAACAACGCCGACAATTTTCTCGTTCTTTAACACAGTCATCCTCCTGACGCCGGATTTCAAAAACTTTGAAGCCGCTTCCTCGATACTATCATCTGGATTAACTGTAGGCACATTTCGGTCGACCAGCATGGCGAGTTGGTCCTCGTCCCGGCTCTCAAAAAGCCTCCGCAGTGTCACCATTCCCATCAGTTCGTGATTTCCGCGCTTTACGACGGGTACGGCACTAACGTTGAGCTTCCTCAAAAGCTCCAGCGCCTCAGCTCGCGACCCGGGCACCTCTACCCACTTGACCTCCTTGGTCATGACATCCTTAACCTTCATATTTCCACATCCATGTTATACGACACACGCTTTCGCCTTATAGAGGTTGTTTTTGGTGTTTCCGCTTATAATTATTTTGCCGTCAAGATAAATGGCCCTGATGTTGTCGGCGCGAGCCCGATTGACCAGACCGGAGTAAACGTCGGAAAGGTGCAACAGGTTGTTCCCCCTTGAAATCACCATGAAGGTCGCGCTTTGCCCCTCAGTTATTGGGCCCCAGGGTAAGTTGAAGAGCCCGAGAGGGCCAATCGTCGCCGCCGCCAGCATCTTTCGAGCCTCTTCAGACCCGGAACTCGTATCAGCGCGACGCAGACATTTCCAAGCGAAGGAAATCTCCTCGAACATGTTGGGCTGACAGACCATCGCGTTGTCCGTACCAAAGAAGAAATCGGCCCCGGTCTTGAGGGCCAATCCAATCGGCGGCACGCCGACGCCCAACAGGCTATTCGCCCTGGGGCAAAACACTACCGGTATTTTGCTCTTCTTGAGCCTCGACAAATCCTCCTCACTGGAGTGGGTAGCGTGCACAACGAAAGAACAATTTATGTCGATGGACTGATCCACCTCGCTCTTGCCAAATTTTCTGAAGAACGCGGCCTTTTCATCGGCGGTCTCTGCAACGTGGACGCCGAATAACTTTTTAGCCTTGAGCGCCCTTCCGGACGCCAACCTCATCTCATCCTGAGGGAAAGCGTCGACCCTGGGCAAGCCCAACCCATCAGCTTTCGCAAGCACATTCGAAAGCTCGCTGATTTTGGAGAACCTGCCAAGAATTCTCGAAACCACTTTTGACGGAGAAACCCTCTTGAGGAAGTTCACGCCCTGAACGCCGCCTTCCCTAAAATCGCAGTGGGCAAGTGTCCCTGTGCTTACCATGTCCTGAAGCGTCGCTTTTGTGGCTTCTTCCATCGCCCTTGGAGGGCTTGAGTTCAAAGCCTTGAATTTCTCCCCACCCGGCCCGACGACCTGCGGTTGCGCCTTGCCGAGATAGAGTTCCTTCGCCACCGCATCCGCGACATGAGTATGCGCGTTGACAAATGGCGAGATCACGAAGGCACCATTCAAATTCGTCGAGCGCCTTTGCGTGGAACCCCCAGATATTTCACTTACCATGCCGTCTTCGATAACCAAGTAACCTCTAGTGATTTCAAGTTCCTCGCCAGCTAGTATTGTGGCATTTGACATAACCTGCTTGGACATTCTATCCCATCTCGCCTCTCTCAGTAGCAACTTAAACGTTCAAATTAAATGACTATCGTGGTGACCGTCACCGTCAATAAAGTCGGGTAAAAACTGATGCACATGAACATGACCGTATACAACGCGAGGGAATGCGACCCGAAGAAGTGCACGGCTTTTAGACTGCACAAGCTGGGAAAAATCCGCATGGTCTTCAAACAGGGCGACCTGCCGAGAGGGAGCATCCTGCTCGACCCGTTCGCGGAGAAAGCCCTATCGAGGGAGGACGCGGAGACCGCCAGAAAGTACGGGCTGGTCGCTCTCGATTGCTCATGGAAACGCATAGAGCACGTTTCCAAAATGAAAAGGCTGCTGGAGCCTAGAAGTTTGCCTTACCTCATCGCGGCAAATCCAACGCACTACGGGCGACCGACAATCCTGAGCACGGCGGAGGCGCTGGCCTCCGCGCTGTTCATCTTCGGGGAGAGGGAGATGGCCAGCGATATCCTCGGCGGCTTCAAATGGGGCCCGGTTTTCCTGGACCTCAACCGCGAGCCGCTGGAAGCTTACGCCAAAGCCGCCGACAGTTCGGAAGTCGTTGACGCCCAAAACCAATTCGTGCCAAACGAATGATTTGAATGCTGATGCAGTTGGCCGCCGTAAAAAAGCTTTAAACGTTCCCGAATAACATAAAAAGGTGACCATATGCCAAAAAGCGAGGAAAGGATGCCCGCGACCGGAGCGGGCCTGATACGATACTTCCAGGACGAAGGCAGCGGTTTAAAGATCTCACCGAAAAGCGTCCTGTTCTTCACAGCCGCGACAATAATTTTCGTAATGTTCCTTCACATTGCCGGAAGTGCCCTATTGGGCTTTTAGAGCTACAACGTCTTGGCAAGGTTCTCCAGCCGAGCAATCCTTTGCTGCGTCGGCGGGTGCGTTGAAAACAGGCTCGCGAGGCTGACTCCTTGGAATGGGTTCACAATGAACATGTGAGCGGTCGACTTGTTGCTCTGTCGAATTGGCCTGTTTTTGGCCGCGGACTCGAGTTTCCCAAGTGCGCTTGCCAAGGCGAGTGGCTTGCGCGAAACCTTTGCACCGTCCTCGTCCGCACCGTACTCTCGCCCACGAGAAATCGAGAGCCTCACTAGCATGGCCGCAAACGGGATAACCACTATCGCCAACAGCGCCAACAAACCGGCGCCACCGTCTCGATCCCTTCGCCCCCCGAATATTGAAAAGTACACGACATAAGTTATCACGGCCCCGATCACTGCCGCCATGGTGTTGATCAACATGTCGCGGTTCTTGATGTGGGAAATCTCGTGCCCTAAAACTCCCTCGATTTCATCGTCGTCCAAAAGATCCATCGCTCCCTTAGTCACGGCGACAACGGAGTGCGATGGGTTTCTCCCCGTGGCAAAGGCATTGGGGGCATCGATCGGGATCACCGCAACTCTGGGTTTGGGCAGACCTGCGTTCGAAGCCAGCCGAGATACCATCTGGTGAAGCTTTGGTTGCTCGGTTTCACTGACGATTTTGGCGCGGTAGAGCCTCAGCACCCACTTGTCCGCGAACCAGTATATCGACAAATTCATCAGTATGGATATCATGACAAAAATACCCAAGGTCAGGGTTACCGGCATCCCCGTGAGGTATCCCGCCGCCATGCCAACCAGCAGCAGCATGGCCGTGAGAACTCCCATAAGCAAAGCTGTTCTTCCCATTCCGCCCATGATATCGCCAGATTATCTTTAAGAACTGTTTAAAAATCTTGCCTAATAATTGAAATCCAACTAAGCTAATTTTTCCTTTTATTCGAATTTAAAATGCTCTTCAAGCCAATCGATATTGCCCGGCCTAAGCGGGACTTTTCCCTCGAGCGCGCGCAAGAACAGTTCAACCGCCTTTGGGGCTTTGAGGTTCGTTGTGTCGACCTCGTGAACTTTGTCAACGCCATGGGTCTCTACCGCCTCCCAAAGGATTATGTCCAACGCTTCGGCGTCCAAGTTTTCCCGGACTTTCTTCTCCGAGTATTTTCGGGCGCGAAGTCGCCGCTCGAGAACCTGGGGCCGGGCGCGAAGGACAACGACATGCGTGACATGCCGCTTCGGAAGAAGGTGTGCCAGCAACCCTTCGACCACTACGGGGCCACGAAAAGCGCGAATTTGCCTCGCGAACTCCCTGCACAATTTAGGAACGTCGACAACTTTTGTACCGTCCTTATCCAATGTGTAGATTTTCCTCTCCTCGATCAAATCCTTGAGGTTCACCAATTTGGCGTCAAGTTTTTTAGCGAGAATTTTAGAAAAGACGGATTTGCCCGTTCCTGGAGTCCCGCTGACCGCTACAACCAAGCGAACCAAGAGACCGCCTCAAAGCTTCTCGGAACGCATGTCTATTATGTCTTCGGTGGCGCTGCCGGTCGAAACGATCGTCACCGGCACGCCGAGCTCCTCTTCGATCCTGTTGACGTGAGCCTTCGCGTCCTCGGGGAGCTGATCCCACTTTTGGATCTTCGCGGCGCCCTTGAACAGCCTGTCCAGACACGTTATTGTCAGTTGCGTCGCGCTGTTGATCATGACTGAGCGCTTGGCCAAGTCGAAATCGAACATTCCAATCCTCCTGCGCCTGCCGGTCACCGTCCCGAACTCCACGACGCCGAGCTCCTCCGCCTTCTCCTGGGAAATCTCCGTGGGGAAAGGGCCGAGCCCGACACGACTGGTGTAGGCCTTGAATATCAGCATGACATCGTCAACCTTTGTGGGCCCGACGCCGACGTCCGCGGCAAGTGTGGCCGCCGCCGTGTCCTTGCTCGTAACGTACGGATAGGTGCCGTGAAACAGGGAAAGCCCAAAGCCCTGCGACCCCTCGACAAAAACAAGCTCTCCGCCGTCAATCGAATCGTTGACCTCCTTCGGCACGTCAGTTAGGAATCTCTTGAACTCGGGCACGTCCTTGGCCAGCTTCGCGATGCGGCTAACCCTCGCCACGTTCGCGGGTCCGCATCCCGTGCCGGTAGTGCCTATCTTGCCCTTGAGGTATTCGGATGCTCTGTCCTGCTCGATGTGCAAACTTTCTATCACCGTACAATTCCTGTCCACACCAAACCTGTCGCTGGCGGCGGTCATTTCCAGCTCTTTCAGGACCACCTCGGGGTTGACAAGCACTCCGGGACCTATGAGCAGCCGGGCACCCTCATAAACGAATCCCGACGGGATCTGTCTCAGGCCAAAAGTCTTGCCATGTAAATAGACGGTGTGCCCAGCGTTCGGTCCAACTCCCGCGCGGGCTATTATCTTCGGCTTGTCAGTAAGTGCAAGGTAGGCCACCACCTTTCCCTTGCCCTCATCACCCCACTGTCCTCCAGCGATTATCGTGCAGGGCAAACTTCCACCTTTGCTCACTACGCCGTGCAAGCTTAAATTTATGTCGTGAATTATAAAATTCATTGAATTCCGAGTGAATTTGGGCTCGGAAGCTGAATTATGGCATTTATCAACTTTACGCTGCTGATGCTTACGCAATGTTGCCGCTTTGGCTTGGCGACCGTCAAAACACTCCAAAAAGCTAGCACTGGTTTGAAACTTGGCAAATTTACTAAAACCCAGAAAGAGTGGAAAATATCTATTTCTGCCAAAAAATGCTTCTTAGACGCCCCATTAAAAGATAACTTTAAATACTGCCCAATATAAAGAGAAAAGTGCTCTTTGAAAGGCTGGAAGGATAATGGGAGGTAGAAAAATGGTTGAATTGCCTGTAGCAGCAATAGATCGGGTCATACGGAAATCTGGCGCCAAGCGCGTCAGCGAGGAAGCCGCGATAGCGCTCGCAGAGGTCCTGGAGGAACGAGCACTTTCAATCGCGAGCGAGGCGGCTAAACTGGCTGAACACGCTGGAAGGAGAACCGTGCGAGACGTCGACATAAAACTGGCCGCAAAACGTGTATAAGTTCTTTTAGCGTTAAGTCAAATCGGGATAAATGTGAGCGAGAGCGATTCGCACGTAAGCGAGATGCCGCGCCTATATGATGTTTTTGACGTCCCGAATATCAAATCCGTGAGGGCCACCACCAAAATTCACAAATCCATCGACATCGGAGAGGTACTGAGCCGCGTCCCCAAGGTCAAATCAATAACCACTTCGAACAAAAACGTGGTGAGATTCGAGGTCAAGCGCGGTGGCTACCTGCTTCTTTTCCCGACGGGCTACATCGAGATCCACGCCGCCGACGAGGGCGGGGTTCGCGAGGTCCTTGTGGCCTTCAGGGACGAGCTTTCCAAAAGTGGTTTGATCTAGCTGGGATTTGGATGAAATCGATGCTCCGGGGCGCCAGAACAGCCGTGAAAGCCTGCATGGGGGTCAAGCGGGGTGAGGATGTCCTCGTGGTGACGGACCATCCCAGGCTCAGGATAGCCGAGACTATAGCTGTTGTTTCGCGTGAGCTTGGCGCCAAGACCACGATAATCTGCATGCCTGTCGGGAAGCGGCACGGCGAGGAACCGCCAGAACTGGTGGGCCTTGCCATGCGCTCCTCCGACGTAGTGATCGCTCCCACCACCTATTCAATCACCCACACCCAAGCCCGCCGACGCGCTTGCGAGGCCGGGGCCAGAATAGCCACCATGCCCATGATAACCGAGGGGATGATGCGGAAGGGCGCCATGCTGGCGAACTACAGCTACGTCAGCAGATTGACGAAGAGGGTGGCGGCATTGCTGGACAAGGCTTCAGACGTCGAGGTCACGACCAGGGCTGGAACCGAGCTGAGGTTCGGCGTGCGCGGGCGAAAGACACATCCTGACACCGGCATATTCCACAAGCCCGGCGACTTCGGCAACCTCCCGGCGGGTGAGGCCTTCATCGCGCCAGTCGAGGGAACCGGGGAGGGGCTAGTGGTGGTGGACGGCTCGATGCTCGACTCCTTCATGGGTAGGATCGAGATAACTTTCAAAAAAGGTTCGGCGAAGAAAATCTCGGGCGGATTGGCCGAAAGGCTGGTAAAACTCCTGAAAGAGGTCGGGCCAAAGGCCTGGAACCTGGCCGAGTTCGGGGTCGGGACAAACCCTAACGCGCACCTGATTGGGAACGTGCTCGAGGACGAGAAGGTGCTCGGGACCTGCCACGTCGCGCTCGGGGACAACTCGACCTTCGGCGGCAGGGTCAAAGCCGGCAGCCACATCGACGGCATCTTCAAGAGTCCGACCGTGAAGCTTGACGGAAAGATAATGATGAAGGATGGGTTGTTAAAAGCTTAGGTAGCAGCGACTTTGCGCGATAATAATTTATTCATTCAGACTTCTAATTCAAGCTCTCCTCGATGATCTTCTTTTCCTCGTCGGTTATTCCGTACAACTTGTAGACAAGCTCGTCGATTTCATTATCTGTCTGCTTGATCTTTTCTTCAATACTTCGCCTTTGGTCTGTCATCTTGCTACCGATTTCGTTTAGCTGTTTGTTTAGAGACAGCATCTTTTCAACCGATCTCTCAAGCTCCGGAGAACTAGCCTTAGCGATTGGAACATTACCGAAATATT
>JBDRCL010000015.1:0-3003 GCA_043821745.1 Methanobacteriota archaeon
CTAAGAAATTGGAGATGAGTTTAACCGGCGTCGGATTTTCAGTGGAGAGGGGAGAATCAATCGAAAAAAAGGCAATTATTCACTTGAAAGATAACTTACTAAATTCTAAAAGAGCGTCCCGCTTCAGCGAAAGTCGGGCTAAACTGGTACAGCAAATTTAATTAAGGATAATAAAAAATGCTCGAATATACTAGTTTTTTAGTCTGCCATCAGATTCCTGAAAGAACATTGTCAATAGGCGGAAAGCTGTTGCCTTTATGCGCAAGGTGTACAGGGATATATTGCGGGTTTTTTAGCAGGAATTATTTGCCAGATTATTTTTGGAAAAAGAAAGGCAGGGCAGCTACCGCCTTTAAGGATAATTGTATTTTCGTGTTTTTTTATCTTAGCTTTAATTACAGAAGCCATAGGCGAGAGACTGCAACTATGGGAATTGTCTAACCAAGGAAGGTTTTTAATGGGTTTGTTTTGCGGAAGTTCAATAAGTGTAATTTTGTTTCCTCTGTTTAATTATTTTTTAAGAAAAGATTTTATCCAAAGCAGTGTAATAGAAGTAAAACATTATATCGGCTTGCTCGTTTTGATAACCTTACTCTTTGGTTTTCATTATCTTCCTGCTACTTTTTTAATTTTCTCACTTATGTCCATTGCTGGTCTCTTGGCAATTTATCTTTTTGTAAATATGACTTTTAGCGGGATGGTTCTTAACTGGAAAAAGAAAGAGGTGAATTTTGGAAATAGCGTACTTTTGGCAGGGTTTGTTCTGGTTCTGTTTGTGGGAGAAGTTTTGGTCTTGAGGGGAACACATTGAAAGTTTAACGAGGAGGGTGCGTGATAAAGATAAATAATAGAGTAATGAAGGGGGTAACGGGTTTAATGTTTGTGTTGTGTATTGGTTTTAGTCTTGCTTGCGTAGACGGCGACGGAGGTAAGCTATATTATGCCGGGTGGACAGTGGGCAACCTCTGGGACGGCTACGGCACGATCCTGCGGTCGACCGACAGCGGGAATACGTGGGCGCGCCAGGGCAGTACCAACGCGAGTCATCCCGACTACATCGCGGGCGTGAACATGGCTGGCGTGGTCGCTGTGGATCCTTTCACGGCCTGGGTGGTTGGGTTTTCCGATGATGGGTATGCGACCATCTATCACACAACCGATGGCGGCAGCACATGGACACGGAAGGGATCTGCGGCTGATGTCCCGGATGTTGATCTGGTGAAAGTCACTGCCTACGGCGACAGCAAAGTCTGGGGCGTCGGCACCAAGTGGGGCTTGACCAACACCAGCGCGATCATGCATACGAGCGATGGCGGGGCTACTTGGACGAACCAGATCCCGGCCGGGTATGAGGACATCGCCTTGCAAGGCGTCTCCACGCCGGACGGCACCACCGTGTGGGTAACCGGAAGCGAGCCCAAGGATGGCTACGCGCTGATCCTCAAGAGCACCGACGCCGGCCAGACCTGGACGCGACAGAGCGGGGGCCAGGTGACTGATGTCGACCACGTCCTCGGCGTTTCAGCGGCTGACGCGGACACGGCGTGGGCGGTGGGAGGCGCCACCCCCGCGGCGGGCGACGACTATTTTGCGATGCACACCACCAACGGGGGCGCAACGTGGACGCGCCAGGTGGGTGTTAAGGGGTGGCGGGATGCCAACGAGGTTTGCGCCGTGAGCACCGCAGTGGTCTGGGCGGCCTGCGACCATGGCGTCTTTTGGTCAACGGATGGTGGACTGAACTGGGATAATAAGACGACAGGACCCTACACCATGGGCATCAGTGCGGTGAACTCTCAGGAAGCGTGGGCCGTGCGCTCCGGTTACGACGGGAGCATCTATCACACTGCCGACGGCGGCAGCACCTGGACAGCGCTGAACGAGCTAGGCGGTGAAGAACTGCCGTCTTTGGGAACCGTCTCGTTCTCAACCCAGCCGATAAATATGTGGCAGGAGTTGATGTAGAAATTCTTGATACTGGTGATGGGTGGTCATCATTCAAAAACCAGATAACCAGGCGATGGAGCGAACGGAGTTCCGCCGTCGCTCATCTCTACATTAGAAGACCTAAAAAAATGGATGAAATATGATTGATGGTGATTTCAATAAATTGGGCAATCAATATGCTTTTGCTGCTTTCGCGTCTGGTCGTAAGGGTTTTGGGGCATTACCAAAGGATGCTGAAGTTTTCTACCTGAACTTGGAACAGGAAATCGGCCGCAGGTTAAAGACTGCAACAAAGGAAACGAGGGATTTTCTTGGAAGTCTTTCTGGGTGCCTTTCAAAATTGGATTCCTTCTTGTTGCCCGCAGCTAGAATCATAAACCATGTAAAGAGCCTAAAGGATTTCAAAACGCTGTTCGCCAAAAGCTGCGGGTCCGGGTCGGACCCAATGCCATTAACTTAAGGAAAATCTCGTTGGGCCACACTGTCACCCCGGCGAAGGCCGGGGTCCAGAGGAGTTGAAAAGACTGGATTCCGGCTTGCGCCGGAATGACGCTCAGGGTTCACTTCACAGTCAGGGAGCTTAAGTTAACGGCATTGGGTCGGACCAAGACAACTACTTAAAATGGTGAAGAAAGGGTATGAAAACCAGCCTCCCTGAGGGCTTAGAATGCTATTTTTGCCATGAAAATGAGCCTTTTAAGGCAGGGGCTATGGAATGGCTCGGGCGAATCGGCATTACACTTTGAGCGGGAGGGATCGTCGCGAGGCGGGGTGTGAAGCTTGTGTCTGCCTCAGGCAGAGAAGCTCAATCCAAAGATGCAGGGCGACGCACCCCGCTGACTCGGGATAAACATCCACCGGATCTGAGCGGAGGTGTGGTACATCAAAGCGTAGCGGTGGAACACGATGTTCCCGGCGCCGATCAGAACGCTATTCAATTGTCAAAGAGCCAATCGTTCCGCTACAATCGAGCCCACTGTTTCTGAATTCGTGTCTCAAAAGTGGGTTTGAATTACACTACATGGTATGATGTCTTCGGCTGGGGACGGAGGGAGC
>JBDRCL010000016.1:0-28235 GCA_043821745.1 Methanobacteriota archaeon
TTATCTAAGTTGGCAAGGGTAGCCCCCTATTAATCATTATTGATAAATGGGAGACTTTTTCAAACTCTGAGAAACTCACGCCAGTCACTACGTTAACTAACCAAAAAATAATCCGTAAAATTTTTGCGCATTAATTACGGCAAGTTATCGTGATATACCACACCAATCACAAGACCGTGAACGTTCGCCTCGGGTATGTAATAACGGTCGGAACTTGAAAAATTGTCGCCCTTTGTCCTAAATTGATATTTTCCGACATCAAACTGTACCTCGACTATCCTATGGACCACGTTATCGATTTCCGATATTGTGGGGTGTTTGAATATAATGATGTCACCAATCCTGAGCCCGCTCGGGACCACCTTCACCCATAGAACCAAGTCGTTCTCCCCGAAAGTTGGCGACATGCTGGTTCCGTGGATGATTGAAGAGAATATATTCTGATCCAGATAGGCTTGGTATCCGTGGAAGTATTCTGTCCAATTGTATATTCCCTCGGGAAGGGATTCGACGCGTATGATTTTGGGTCCGGAAAACAACCATCCGACGCTTGTCACCGCAAGTGCTACGAGCAAGACCATGACCAAAGCCGTCTTTCTTTCAACCAAATTCAATCCCCATATTTGGTCATTACTCCTAAAATATAAGTTGTTTGTTCTCCGAAGAAATCGCACGATTTTTAGCTGACGCTAATCCAAACAAATAAAAAAGAAAAAAAGATTTGGGTCCCGTCTGTTTAGCCTCTTAGCCACAGCCTTATGTTGTCCAGCATCATGTTGTCGTCGGCACTTATTGTGTAGCCATTGCCAGCGTTGTCCCATATCGCATTAACGTAGATATAGTCCGCTGGGGAGTTGTAGACGTACTCTTTCGCATTGAGCGAGTTCTCGGCAGCTAGGGTCCATCCGGTGTCCTTGTGGGCCTGCAGCTCCACCATCAGGTAATTAATGTTGATCTGACCCATGTTGTCATTGTGCCCAATAACGTCAACCACTATGTCAAACGTTGTGTCAAATGGAAATGTCGCTATCGTTTGCCCGCTGGCTGTAAAACTGCCGATTCTATTGTCGTTAGATTGGGTGTAAGCTCCTAAGTTATCTGTGGTTACATATCCGCTACCATTCTTCATAAAGTGTACTGCAAATATTCCTGACTCGGATCCTGCTGGAATACCGTAAGCTGATCCTGGTGTTATGTTTTGTACATCTGACCATACTCCGGTTTCTCCCGGTGCCGCTGGTGTTCCTAAGACTGCCCATGCTCCAAGCGCTGCTACTACTATGATGACTGCTGCTGCTACCCACGGAAATTTGTTAGACATCGCTTTGCTCACCTCCCTTTTTTCAAATCTTATCTTCGGTGCCCCCACAGGCATAGAAACGTAATCCAGTCTAGCCTTGCAACGTGGGCATTCTTTTGGATTTGGGACCTTCGATTCCCATTGGTATCCACAGCGAGAGCACTTCATGGTTTAATTTATGGATAGGTCTGTATATAAACCATTTCCTGTTTCTACTACTATGATGATATCCTTTTTATATGTTATTGAAATAATCGAAACCATGATAATTGCTACTATGATTAGGAGCTTGATGAAAGCCAACTCGCTACTATTATTATGATGAAAACCTCAGATATGTGATTGTGGGGCCATGCAAACTATTTTTGTGACCGAGGGCGAGACCACAATTGAGGTGCCAAATCCAGAGAACTTCAGGACACACGCAGGGGACTACGCACCATCGCTTACAAGAGTTTTTTACAATCCTAGCATGGAGTTTTGCCGTGATATCTCCGTCTCGGTTGTCCAGACCATTTCAAAGACATTTAATAACATCTGGGCATGCGATCCGCTCGCCGGGGTTGGCATCAGAGGAATTAGGTATGCCAAAGAAGTAAACGGCGTTCTGAGGTCTTTCGTAAACGACCGCTCCGAAGAAGCGTTTAAGCTGATCAAGCGAAACGTCGAACTAAACGGGCTGAACGATTTGGTCGAGGCCAAGTCAACTGATGCCAACATCGCTCTCTGGGAGAATTTGGGCAGGTTCAACTTCGTGGACCTAGACCCGTTCGGCTCTCCGGCGCCTTTCGTGGACGCTGCCTGTGGCGCATTATCCCGGAAGGGAATGCTGGCGCTGACCGCTACTGACACTGCACCCCTGTCAGGGACTCATGCTCGTGCATGTCTTCGGAGATACGGGGCAAAGTCGCTGAAGACGGAATACTGCCACGAACTCGGCATAAGGATACTCCTGGGGTTCACCCAACGAATCGGGGGTTTGCACGAGATGGCTCTCACGCCTGTTTTCGCCCACGCCACGCAGCACTACTTCAGGATCTACATGATGACACGTAGGGGCGCGCAACGTACGGATGAGGTGTTGAAAAAAATCGGGTTCATTTCGCATTGCGATGCTTGCATGCGCAGAATCTTAACTGGCGGGGTGGCGGCGGAGCTACCGAAAACCTGCGAGTGCGGTGGCCTATTTTCCCACGCTGGCCCCCTGTGGCTGGGGGAGTTGATCAACAAGCAGTTCACCCAAGAAATCATTGGAGACCTGGCGATGAGGAATTTCAAATTAAAGCACAAGGAAATCACGTTGCTCAGCAGATGCGTGGGAGAAGCCGAAGGGCCGCCCACTTTTTACGATTTGAACGAGCTCTCAAGGCGCGCAGGTACCCCGCCGCCAAAACTCGCTGAGCTGATATCAATGATCCGCGCACAGGGCTATTTCTCTTCCCGCACCCACTTTTCCAACACTGGTTTCAGAACCGACGCGCCAGTAGAAGAAATCAACAAAATCCTCAAGTGCGTTTAAAGCCTTTCCCGATGACGTAAACTTCCGCGCTGCCTTTTCGCGAGGCCATCGGCTTGGACACTTTCACAAACTCGAACCTCTGCCTAACTTCTTTCAAAAAATCGTTGAACATTTCGCCCTGAAAGACCTTGACGAGGAACTTTCCGCCAAGGGCAAGGATATCATCAGCCACTTCAAGGGCTGCCGTTACAAGCTCTATCGAGCGAGCATGATCAATATCCCAAACACCTGAAATGGAAGGCGAGGCGTCCGAAATCACGATGTCAGCCGATCGTGGAATCCCCGCTTTAATCAGCTCCCGCGTTTCCGGCTTTGTAATGTCGGCCACGATCGTTACGACTTTTTTACCGGGGAATTTGGATATTCGCTGGATGTCTACGCCGAGCACGAAGCCGGCTCCGCCGACCTCTTCCATCGCGACTTGCAACCAGCCGCCAGGCGCGGCGCCCAAATCCACGACGACATTTCCTCGCCGCAGCAGCCCATAGCGCTTGCTCAGCTGTTTTAACTTAAAGGATGCTCGGCTTCTGTATCCTTCGCTCTTCGCCATGCGGTAGAATTGCTCTTTTTTGCGCTCCTGTTTCCAACGCTTACCCAAGCTAGTTACCTCCTAGAATTACTTAAAAATCAATTTAGATTCATTATCCTGCTATTTTAGGCTTCTCGGTTTTTCCGCTGGAATCAGATTTCGCCAATTTTAAAAATCTTTGCGCCACACTCCTTGAAACTTTCGATCAAGTCCCTTCGAAGCTCGTCGAAATCGGAGCTGTAGAAAAGGTGACTCTCGCAGTCGCAGTCGCTCGACCCGAACCCTTTGATGCTCGTCAGGTGCTTAGCGAGTTCGGCTGTCACTGCGCACTCTTTCCGCCCCTTGCTGCGCGCCGCTATGACGTCGATTGCCCGGGTGTGCAGGAGCAGGTGGTCTATGTGCCAATGGACTTTTTTCTTCTCGCGCAGGTGCCGGCGCACTCGTGCAGAAATTCCGCCGAGAGCGGAACCGATGTAGGAATAATAGCCTCTTTTGAAGTTGACGGTGCCGAGCTGCCCAATTTTCAGCGACAAATCATAGGGCACATATATCAGCAGTGCATAAGTTCCTGGAACCACCGAGAGCCTCCAATGGTTTTCAGTCCGTTTTGACCGGGCGCTCTTCAATGGCGCTCTGCCCTGGCGACTCCTCGACTAGAACTTTTATCTTTCTAACGTTCGGGCGGGCGGACAAGCTTTTAACTAAATCGTCGGCGATGACGCGCGCAAACTCCTCAACCGTCGTGTTAATGGCGGAAATCAATACGACGTCAGCGCTCGGAAACTTGTACTCGCGGCCGCAAACGGAGATGTTGGTGGACTCGCCTTCTTTGGAGATTTTTAACGTCGGGCTTTTTCCCGGTAGCAAAACACGGTGATCATAGGCATTGCAAATCTTTTCCAACATTCGCTTGATGTCAAGGAAGTCGACGACCAAGCCATGTTCGTCCTCATCGCCTTCGACCGTCATGCCCACTCGCCAGTTGTGCCCGTGTAGATATTCGCACTTCTCATGCCCAGCGACAAAGTGAGCAGCCGAAAAACCAAATCCCTCAGTCACCTCAACAAACATCAAAACACCCCAATTATTTTATGTACCTGAGGTATTATCGCTACCTCTTTTATTCCCGCCCGAGCCGCAGCTTGGGAAAGTCGATACACGTGCGTCATGGGCGGAGCACTACCGACTCCGCGGGCTGGGGTCACGGGTTGAAGCACAAGCGGGACCTCCCCGATCTTCTTCAATTCCTTGCAAACGCGTGTCATTGTTTTTTCAGGAGTTGAAGGAAGCAAAACTATCTTGACAAAAGTTTTAACCCCACTTTCAAGCGAGAGCTCGATGCAGGACAACTCCTCCGCCAGTAGGCTCGGCCAACTTCTTTTCGGGACAGCGAGATGCTCTGGAAGCTTGATATCAATGGCCGCAATGTCGATGTGCCTGACGATCCCCCTCATCGCCTTGCTGCTCGCACCGTTAGTCTCGAGGTACGTCGCCAACCCCGCTCGCTTGCATCCCTTTGCGACATCCGAGAGGAATTCGCCCGCGTTCAACGGCTCGCCTCCAGTCAGTGAAACGCTGTGTGTGTCGGGAGTGGCCAAACGCTTTACGTGCCCAATAACTTTGGAGTGTGTCATCGGATTTCTCACTTTCTCGATTTTCATGGAGCTCGGCTTGGTCTCGACCTCGCAAGCGGGCGGCTGGAACTGCCTGAATTCTTCTGAGTCGCAATATTGGCAGTCAAGCGAACAACCGGCGAAACGCACGAATACCTGCCGCCTACCCACGTAAAGTCCCTCGCCTTGAATGGAGTTGAAAATCTGCCCGACGTAGCCTTCGCCCATAATATCCCCTCAACCTTTGGTAAAGTTAAACGCCATGTAATCGCGACCACGAGCGGATGTGGAGCCGCCGGTGGGGTTTGAACCCACGACCTACGGTTTACAAAACCGTCGCTCTGCCGGCTGAGCCACGGCGGCCAAATTATCTGTGAACTTCTAAAGAAAAATACGTTTCTAAGCTCGCCGCGAAAAATTTTGACATTCGAGTGGATAATATTTTAATTAAAAATATCTACCGTTTCGCCATACCCTTGATGATATCCTTAATCGCCGTCTGTTGGTTCTTCGCACCCACTATGCCCGAGGCCAAAAGCACGCCCTCAGCGCCAAGCTCCAGGGCCTTCGCGACGTCCTCGCCCGTGCTTATGCCGGCTCCGCAAAGGACCTTTATCCTTGAATTCACTTCCTTCACGACTTTCACCGAGTTTGTTATCACTTCGGGCTTGGCCTTTGATACCGATATGCCGGTCCCGATGAGCTCCGGAGGCTCGACGGCAATCATCTCGGGCCCTATTCCTGCTATCTTCCGGCTCTCCTTCATGTCGGCCGCGCAAGCGACCGTAGATAGGCCGATCTCATTTGCCCTCGCTACGACCCCTGCAATCTGTTCAAGAGAAATCTTATGTTCCGCATGATTCACCAAGGTCCCGACAGCCTTGGCGGCCTTTACCGATTCCGGTGTAATCCAACCCGTGTTCCTGCCCGGTTTGATTGGGTCCATGTGCTGCGCCAGAACAGGGATCTTCACCCTGCCCACAATCCTGTAGATGTCGACCGACTGGGGGGCCACGGCCACTGCCACTCCCTTGTCCTCACCCGCCTCAAAAATCAAACGGGCAAGCTTGACGGCACTTTCGCCGGTGGCCTCGTTATAGGTCTTAAAATTCACGATCACGATGGGGGTTTTCAGCATCTCAACACCTTTCGACCTTCAGGTTGTAAGCTAATATATTTAGTGAAGAGCAACGACTCTTGACCATGCGAAGGTTGCTTATCGGGACCTCCCTGATATCTGTCACTGTAGGGGCTACTGCGCTGGTCATTCCGCTGTACGCGAGCAGTCTTGGAGCCAGCTACACTGAAATCGGGATGCTGGGGGTAGCCTACGTTGTCCTAGGGGCCATCTTCTCGATACCCTTGGGCAGGATAAGCGACACCCGCGGACGGAGAGGTTTCATGATACTCGGTTTTATCTCAACCGCCATCGCCCTCACCCTTTATTCATTCGCCTACACGATAATCTGGCTCGTAGTAATCCGGGCTATCCAGGGATTAACCGAAACGCTGGTATGGATAAACACGCAGGGAGCGATGGCCGATAACTCAAACTTGGCCGAGCGCGGGAAAGTGATGGGTTTGTACGGAAGAGCCTGGGGCGTAGGCATAGGTTTTGGACCGATAATGGCGAGCATTCTGTACGTAAGCATCGGGGCATTCTACACCTTCCTGCTGAACGGCGCTTTGGCCTTTGTTTCCGTCGCGATAGTGATGACCGCGTCGTTGCCTGAACACAAACCCGCTCAGCAAAAACTGAAAACGCCCGGAATTAACACACTTTTCTTCGCGGGGCTGATGTACATCGGCGTGGTGGCGATAATTATCAACATCCTGCCGGTATACGCTACAAAAGGTCTCGGCTTGTCGATATTTTACGTCGGCCTCCTCATAACTGTCTTCTCCTTATCGCGAGCATTTCTCTTCAAGCCATTTGGTGAGCTCTCCGACAGGATGGGACATCGTTCATTAATTTTGGCAGGAATTATCGGGTCTTCGCTGGCCCTGATGTCCTTCGTTCTAGTCTCCGGCCTCCTGACTCTCGCGGTTGTACTGGTCCTGCTCTCAATATCGGCCAGCGCGATATATCCCTCCGTCATGGGCGCCTTATCGAAAGTCGGCGACGGGAGCAACTTTGGTTACTTGCTGGGAATATTCAACTTACTCATGATGGTTGGTTGGGGGATTTTTCCTGGCATTGGGGGAGCGATCGCCGACGCCTACGGCCCCACTTCCACATTCGTGATCTCGGGAGTCATTTTGCTCGCCTCAGCCGTTATTCTCTGGAGGATACTGCCGAAGGACAAAAATTACGAAGCGAAAGCCAGAAATGTTTGAGACTAAATCGCCGCGGACCTTCACAACACTACCAAACTTACATAAGGCCCTTTAGCTTCCACAACAGCCTCGGGTGCGACCTTATCAACGCCTTTAACATGGCCGTCAAACTAATCTTGCTAAAATCTACCTTGCTGAGGGTTCCCGCCAGCTGGTCAAGCTCCTTGTCGCTCAAGTTAAGAAGAATGTTTTTCACCTTCAAGTTGCGCTCATGAATCTTGCCCATCTTCTTCCGCCATCTCTTGTCATATTCATTCAACCTCTTCTCCGAAACGTCACCATCTTTGACCGCCTTCGCTGCCACCTCTCCGGCGATATGCCCCGCTCGCAACGCGGAGTCTATTCCTCCTCCCGTGAGGGCGTTCACCTGGCGAGCTGCGTCCCCGACGAGAATCACGTTGTCCTTCACGGTCCTCTTTAGCGGGCCTCCGACCGGAATTCCGCCAGCGTTTATCTCGACTATCTTTCCTTTGGCCAAGGCAGGCGTTTGCGTCACGAAATCCTTGAGGTAGTCGATGGGCCTGCGCTCAGCCCGGCTGCCGAGCACACCCAACCCGACATTCGCGACGTCATCTCCCTTGGGGAACACCCATGCGTAGCCTCCGGGCGATATCCTGCTGCCGAGGTAAAACTCCAACATCGAGGGCGACTCAAAATCCACGCCCACCATTTGAAACTGGACGCCGCTCTCGAAGTCGTCAAGCTTTATCGCCGTGTTTAACCCGGCCCAACGCGCCACTCGGGACCCAACGCCATCGGCAGCTATGACCACTTCGGCCTCGACCTCCAATCTGCCTTCGACCCCTTGCGCCTTTACGCCGCAGATTTTACCCTCCTTTAAAATCAAGCCATCGACGTATGTGCCAACCTTGATATCGGCGCCTGCTCTCGCGGCCATGACGGCGAGATGCTTGTCAAAAACCTTACGATTCAGGACGTGACCGACCTTTCCAGTCACCTTGCGCTCAGAGACGCGCACGGCTATGCCAGACGGCGAAACTATCTTGACGGAACGCGTGGAGTTCACTGCCCACTGCGGGTCGGGTTTGATCTTTAACTCCTTCAGGGCGTCCTCGGAAATGGCCTCGCCGCATTGGACCGGTGTCCCGAGCTCCCTGCGACGGTCAAGCATCAGTACGCTCGCTCCGTTTCGCGCCGCCGAATAGGCTGATATTGACCCGGCTGGACCGGCCCCGACCACTACTATATCATAATTTTCTCTCAACGTTTATCGCCCCCAAAGGACAAGCCCTCTTGCAGATGCCGCACTCTGTGCACTTTTTGTTCGACCTCACGCGGCCGTCTGTGACATTTATCGCGTCAAGCGGGCACACCCCCGCGCAGCCTCCGCATCTCACGCAGATATCCAGATCAACTCTCATTTTACAAACTCCGTTAGTTTCCTCTGAGGCTTCGGCGGCAAAGTCTTGGTCACTTCAGTACCGATTTCGAGGTGACCGTAACGCCCGCCTCCGCCAGGGATTACCCTTAATGTTCCTGCTCTAAACGCCTTTATAACATCTACGATTTGTGGTTTCGTGGCGTCCGATAGTGCCTCGGGTGTCGCGTCGATGAGCGCGGATATCTCGTCGCCGAAGCGGGTGACGAGCCTCTCCCACTCGGACTTTACGCCCGGCGAGTGTGGGTCCTCTCCGATGGCCAACCCTACGACTTCGGCAAGCGGGGCTATTTTGAGGTAGCTCGAGCGGTGCGGAGGGTGTTTCGGCTCAGGGTAGCTCGCGAGCTCGTTTATCCTGTCCCAGACTCCCTTTTTCACCCAGCCGCGGCAGTCGTCACATCTCCAGCGCAGCCCGATGGCTTCCTCCATCGTGAACTGACTGAAACAGCGCGAACATGCCGTGATGTGGTATTTGCCCAAACGCGGGTCAAAGCCAACGTTCAAGTAGATGCGCCTGCCGTCCTCCCGCTTTATCGCCTTGACGACCTCCGCGTAAGTCGGCTCGGCCAAGCCAATGCGGTTGAACTCCCTGCCCAGCTTATCGGGCCACGGGGAGTGGGCATCGCTGTTGGAAAGGAAAGTGAGGTCGGACAGCTCGGCTATCCTGTCCGCCATGTCCGTGTCCGCGCTCAATCCGAGCTCGACAAAGCTGACCGCGCCAAGACTGTCCTTGTAGCAATCCTTGAGGCTGTCGAACTCCTTGTAAATGCTGGTCCATGGGGTGAAGGCATGCGAAGGTCCGATCAAGCAGCCTTGCGATGACACAATCTCCGCTATCTCCGGGGCACCGAGGTCGATATGTGCCCTGCCATCCGCCCCCATATCCTTGGAATGCTTGACCATCGCCTCGCGAACGCTTTCTACTGTGGAAAAAGACGGTAAAATTATGACGTGATGCACGCGGTTCCTGTCCTCGACCTCGACTGTCAGAAGGAACCTTGTCTTGTATCGCTGGTGCTCAAAGGTCCCCTCGGCGACCTCTACCAGCTCATTCTTCAAGCTCCTGAACCACTCGGGATGAAAGACATCGCCTGTCCCGACGAAGGTGAGACCCTTGAGTTTGGCCTGGCTGGCGATCGTGCCCACGTCCATTTTGTTCGAAGTGGCCGCGGAGTATTTCGAGTGAATGTGAAAGTCAGCTGAATAAGTCTGAAGCTCAACCAGATTACCACCCGTATTTTTATAGCCATTCACTCTTTATTAGACAACTGCGTTTGTTAAATCCTGAAATTTCTAAACAAAAAAGGAACTACCCAATATACCAGGATTCTTCCTCTTCGCGCCTCTTCATCTTATCTTCCTTGCCCATCATCTCCTTGCGAACTCGTTCGATCATCTGCTCGGTTTCCTTGGCCCTCTGCTCTAGATTATCCATTTTGATCTTAAAGCCCAGCATCTTCACCATGACCTGGAGGATCGCCTGCGCCGCGCGATGGTCCACGACCATCCCATGCGTCTCGCCCAGAAGGCAAACTCCGGGCATCTTGCGCAGTCTTCCCAGCCCTATCAACAGCCCTGCTGCCCCTATTATCGGGCCACCTCTTTTTTCTACAGAGGCTCCGTAAGCCTTGACGCTCTTGAGCAGTTCTGGGTCCCCGAGAGCCATTACCTTGGGCTGCGCTTTCGAGAACTTGCCGGTCGCGTAACCCCCCAGGGTGAAAATCTGCTTGATCTTCAACTTCTCCGCAAAATCCAGGACCCTCTCGACAATGTCGTAATGTCCCTCGGGAGTAATCGACTGCACGTCACCGGTCCATATCACGACGCTCCTGCCGTCCAGCCTGGCCCAATAGAATTCATTCCTCGGGAGCCTGATTAAACCGCTGCCCTCGACCACCGCGTGGTGCGGGAAATGCGGCGAGAACATCTCGGCGAATTTTTTCGCGTGAATCTCAGCCGTCAAGTGCTCGGCGGCGAGCTTCCCAACGTAACCCATGCCCGGGAGCCCGCCTATTAAAACTGGCTTGTTCAGCTTAGGCCTGCCCAACTCCTCTATTACTGTGCTTTTCACTGCACTCCCGCCTGCTTTTTCAGCATCCGCCTGTACTTCCCGTAAGGGTCTTGGGGTGAGAACTTCGGGGGGTGCGGTGAAATCGCCTGCCCGCCGCAGCTAGGACAAGTGACCTTGAGGGTATAAGTGCCGCACGACTTGCATTTTTTCATTTTCATTTCATTTCGCTCTCTGGAACTCTCCCTTACCGCTGGCCTTTGTCACGGCCTCAATCATAAATTGGACTGCCCGCTGCATTTCGTTCTCTGCAACTTTGTAGGACGGCGCCGTCACCTCTATCCTGTACCGGGGCGCGCCCATGTAGTAAAGCTCGACGTTTGTGTTCTCGTCCCTGATCGAGTCTCGAGAGTTTATCATCGCCGACTTTATGACCTCCACGCCGTCCGGCGCGAGGGAACTGAGGTTAACGTAACCGGAAACTTTGTACGATGGCGACTGTATCGACGCCTTCGCGACCTCGCTGATGGCGTTCGTCCAGGCCTCGTCACCGATGCCTGCGATGCTGCCGCCATCCTTGGCAGCTGATTCCATAGCTGAGTGCAGGTCGCCGAACCGCTCCTGTAAAGTGAAACCGATTTCTTCGTAAGCCTGGTCCAACGTCTTACCGAGATTGTTCGCAGCCATCTCCAAAATCTTCTCCGACCTCTGGTTGAGCTTTACCCGTTGGGTCTTCCACCTGCGTTCGCCGTCCTTGACCCTCCGTATGGAGAGGTCCACTTGCTGTCTCTTCGAATCCACCCCGAGAACTTTGCAGACGGCCTTTTGATTTTCGCGGACATAATCTCTTATGTTCTTAACCCAGCCGGACGCGACCTCGGACAGATGGACCATACCTTCCTTGCCGCCGTACTCGTCGATCTTCACAAACGCGCCCTGCGCGAAGACCTTGGTCACAGTGCACATCACAAACTCTTCTATCGAGGGCCATTCAGACCTGTGCCTGACCATATCCAACCTACTCCACGACGCCCAGAACTGTCGCCTTCACTTCAGCCTTCCCTCCTTTGGGAACCGAGAGGGTATTGCTGCAGACCTGGCATCTGACCGTGGTGCTAGCGTGACTAAAGACAAGCTGTTCGTTGCCGCACTCTGTGCATCTCACCATCAGGAATTTGGACTTTCTTTTTTCATCCATCTTATCCCTCCGCGAACTTGACGCCCTTGCTCCTGAAACCTTTGTAAGGGTGAGATTTCTTACAGATCTTACATTTCAGCATCAGGACCACCTTTTTGGAAGTCTTCGCGAACTTCTTCTGCTCCGATCTCGGCTGACTCCCATAACCTTTGGTAGCCCTGGCGAACTGGCGCTGACCCCAGCTGAGCGGGCGCGCGGAGCGCTTTTTCAACTGCGAAACGTTGTGCTCCGTGTGCTTCCTACAGGAGGGGCAATATGTCCTAATTTTCCTTGGTATTATCATGTGTTTCCCCCGCAAACTTCCGCCCTTTATCCCAAAAAGGGTATCGCCGCTAGGCTTTTACAGCTATTTTCCTCGCAAAACCGTGCCTCGCCAGCATGTCCGCATTCGGCGCTGGTATGCTGGCCACCTCGCCCTTATGAAAAGGGCCGTAACTACGCATATCCGCGCCGACTATTTTCTCATGAAAGTCCGCCAACATGGTCACCAGAACGTTGGTTATGCTCTGGGGGGCGGCCAACTCGACTTTTCCGGACACCGAAGGTTGGACCAAATCCGCTTGAAGCTTCTCCAAGCTCTGCCTTATCTCGCTGAACGCGTAACGCTCGCCCTCCATCAATAGAGCCGGAACTTGGCCTTGGGCTATTTTGGCCATCGCCTTAAAGACGCGTGTGAAGTATATCTCCTGAACCATAAACACGACATTGCGAAGCTCTTCTTGGAGCAGCTCCTTCTTAAGCGAGTCCGAGCGCTTCAGCTCGAAATTCAGCTGGGATATGTATCTGCCCGCGCTTTGGTAGAAATCATTGGGGACCTCAGTCAGCTCCCGCGAGGTTTTTTCCTCCCTGTATATTCTGGCCAGCTCATCAAGCGAAAAATCGTTCATCCATCCAATCTCTCCCTAACGAACTTTGGAACCGCATCCTCCAACCTGAACCTGTCGATGTCCCTGACGAGCATGCATTTCATGCTCACCCCTGAGTGCAAGCTCGAAGGCAAGCGGAGTATCCGCTTCGTGTCAATCGTCACTTTTCCGTCCGTGAATTCCGCATTGGCCCTCGTCAAAAACTCCAACAGATTTCTAAAGGTCTTGGGCCCCATGCCCCCGAAGTCCGAGATCTCATCAAGCTTTCCCCTGCGCATCATCTCGACTGCGCGCTCTTTCTCAAGCATCAACTTCTGAGCGAGCGGCTTCCGCATCCCCTTCACCCCTAGGAGTTTTTCCTCCCCCAGAGAATCGAAGGTCCTAGCGACCCTCTCACGAAAAATCTTCGAGTAGCCAAATGCCATGGTGAAGTCCGCTGGGATTGCGCTCCCGGTAACGTATTCGACGACCTGCGCTCGTTCGTTCCCCTCGAGCGTCATGATCGACTCGTCGTTGATCCTGACGTGGAAACCCCTTCCCGAATAAACGAAACTTATGTTGCGCAGGCCCAGGTCTCCGGCCAACACCTCCGCGAACTGCTTTGCCACCAACCGAGCTTCATCGATACACCTCTCGCAGACATTCCCAGTCTGGCACCCGCAGGACTTGATCGGCAGGTCTTTGGCGTCTATGTCCAGAGCGAGCTCGGATTTCAGCCAACCCTCCCTTGCCGAAGGCCGCTCGTACAACGCGACGCTAGCGTAAGCGGAGTACGGTGCCCTGCTTCTCATGAAATCCCCTAACTGATCGACAGTCACGAACTGGTTGTAGCGATTGTTCGGGCCACTGCCATCGAGGTCGAATCCGAACTCCCTGAGGGAGAGCGTGTGCATGATGAAGTCGGGGATCTCGTGCCTGTTCCACTCCTCAGCGTAGAACCTCCTTCGATCCTCCTGTGTGGTCTCTTGCATCATCATCGCGAAAACCTCAGCCTGCCCTCGATCCCTCATACCTTTTCCTGAAGTAGTAAGTGAGTGGGTTCTTTATCTTGCGGCAGGACTCGTCCGGCTTGCACAGCGACGGCGCCGACATCTGAATCTTGGAGCAGTTCGGAGCCCTGTACCACTTTGACCTCCCAGAGTCGGCGAGCGACGGCTCTGTGGTCATACCGAACCCCATGTGGTAAAACACACCTGCCTTCTCCTGCGGCTGGTCCTTGAAGAAGGGCGGATTGCACCTCTCAGCCGCCTCGAACAGCGGTGGCGCAATTTCGTCACGAACTATTGATATGTCGTTGATGAAGTCCGCCATACGTATGGCAACCCTCCCGGAAGGAGCGACGCGGGCATACGAGAGAAAAGGCGTCAACAACATCATGATTGCATAGTTCCTCAATCCCGCTCCGACCCCGTTCATCGCCAATTTGACGCACGGAGGGAAGAACTCCGGGCGAAGCTTTCCCGCAGGGCCCCGCGCGAAACTATCGCGAATCGCTATCTCCTTCGGCACTAGGGATGAAATCCGCTCGCCGACCCCGGCCAGCATGCCCGACGGCTGAGCTCCGGACTCCAGCATTCTCTCGTAGACCGACTGCACGTACTCCTCCGTCCGAACGCTGATGAAATTGGCGTAAAGGTCCCAGAGGTCCCGCGGAGTAATCACAGCCCAACCGTTGGCCAAGTACAGCCTGGTGAGTTCTTTTCTCCTGTGCCTGAGCAACGGAGCCAGGTCCGTCCACCTGACCGCGTATTTCGGAAGGTACTGAGGCAGGATGCGGTCGTCGACCGTCTCAAACCCGTCCTCGGCCAGCTTCTGATCCCGCAGCTTGTAGAAATCCTCGCGCGGGACGACAAACTCTCCTATCCTGGCCCCATCCCCGCCCTCGAACTCCACCAGCTTTATCGAACGTTTGACCGCCCTCATGCACAGCTCTGCCTGGCCCCTCTTGAAGATGTCATACATCCTGTACCTCAACGTGTCCCTGGTGGCGTTGCTTATCATACGTACCTCCTGCGAGCCTGGAAAAGAAACGGACGCGACCGCTTGGCACATCAGGTAAAAGGAAAGGACCTCGGCCTTGATGCTCTCGGAATCGGACTCGACCGGAATCTCCCTGGTCGTCCACTTCACACGCTTAACCGCTCGCTCGACAATCTCCGGAGGCATCGTCTCCAGCGGTGGCGACGCCTCAACGATCTTTTTCGCCTCATCCGCGAACGGATCCAACACGGCCAAATATTCTGGAGCGAGCAAGTCAAGACCAACTAACTAGCTTTTGAGGATAGTTTGGCGGCTTCGGATTTAACTTTTTTCAAGATGTAGCTAATCCGACTCGACCCTCGGGGCCAGCAAGAACCGAAGCTTGCCAACGCCGCCCGCTACAGGAAAATCAAGTTGAATCGGGAGATTTGTGCCAAGGCTGACCTTTATGGCATCGGCAGAGCCGGCGGCCTTTGTCATGTCAATGAGGTATTTTATGTTGAACATCGCCCGGGCGGTTTCCTTGACGCTTAGCTTCACCAGCCCCTTATCTCCCTTGCCGAGCTTAAGCTCCGTCGACCCCTTATCCCCCTCGGCTGAGATGAAAAACCCGTTTTCACTCAGCTCAAACCTCACGTTGTCGCTTATCAGCTCCGCATCCTTCAGACCATCCTGAATGACTCCGGCCAAGATTTCAGCCGTGGCTGCAAACTGAATCTTGGGCTCCTGCAATTCCGCCTCGCGAATGTCGATGAGCGGGAGGCTCAACCTCCTCGTCGAAGCGCCCTTGAACATTATGGCCAAGCGATTCAGCTTCTCGTCGAGCTCAAGAATCAACTCATCATCGGCCTTTGCCCGAGAAACCACCTTATCCATCTCGGCCAAGTTAATCCCCAAAGTCAAGGGCTGCTTGACGCTGTACTCCGCAAACGCCGCGGCCGGCAGCTCGAAATCGACGAGCGCGACGTGCGATGGGTCCATCGCTTTCATCTTGATGCCGTCGGGAGCAAACTTGAATGCCGCCTCCTCAATGAGGTTCACCATAGTCCCTACGCATATTTTCCAAACTTTTGAGTCTGACATCTTGGCGCTGACCATATTCTATCTCCCCAAATCACGTTCCAGCTTTTCCGCCTCCTGTCTAACTTGATTGTAAAGGCTTAAATCCAGCTTGTCGACCCTCTGTGCGATATCGGCGTGCAACTCGTTCATCCCTGCGACGCTTAGGGGCGTTCCAAAAACCCTAACTTTCGAACCTATCTCAAAGCTCTCAGCAATGGAGGGATCGTCAAAAATAACCGTCAGCCGCCCGGACCCGTCATCCAAGGTGAACTCGACATCCCTTTTGTCCACGACCAATCCAACTACCTTCACTCTTTCATCGCCTATTTTGACATCGGAAATTCTTCTTGGCCGAGCAGGCATCATTCTTTGTTGAATCTCTTCCATATCAAATCACTAAGAGTATTCCCTCCACACTTTCCCACACTTCACGCAGCGGTAAAAGCGTGTCGTCGGCTCGTCGGCCGAGCGCGTCTGCCTCATCCACCAGTAGGCTTTGTCGTGCCCGCAACTTGGGCAATGCGCCTTCGCCGTAGGGAGCCCTGTTTTGGCACTTTCATCCAAGACCAGAACATCGTCCTCGGGTTCGACCTTTTTTACAACCGAGTAACCTTCCATCTTCTCATCCTTCACCACGTGATTGCATGAACTGCAG
The DNA here is from genome assembly GCA_043821745.1 of Methanobacteriota archaeon. Lineage (GTDB taxonomy): Archaea > Hadarchaeota > Hadarchaeia > Hadarchaeales > Hadarchaeaceae > Hadarchaeum. The sequence continues at coordinate 16,467 of JBDRCL010000016.1, forward strand.
ACGAGAACCACGCCGTCCTCGTTTTTCTTCGGCAGCATTAGCCTCCCGCACTTTGGACAAAATTGCATGAGTTCACTTGAACCCCGCGTCTTTTAAAATTTGCGCGTGGTCAAAGGCCAGCTCCTGCCAAGGTATGCGCTTGAAAATTCTGGCGTCCTTGGCATCGCTCGCGGCCTTCAGTTTTCCGCCGGCCCATTTTGCCAAATAGCACACGCTGACCGTATGGCCCCTTGGATCCCTGCTCGGGTCTGAGTAAACGCCGAGCAGACCTCGTAATTTCACCTTGATTCCCGTCTCCTCCAAGGCCTCGCGAACTGCCGCGAGCTCGACCTTCTCCCCATATTCCACGAAACCTCCGGGCAGGGCCCACTTACCCCTGTAGGGTTTATTTTTTCGCTTGACCAAAACCACGCCGCTGCGGAATTTTATGACCACGTCGACAGCTAGAGAAGGACGCCTCATATCATCACTGACCTTGAAACAGCAAAGAGATATAACCTAACTTCGGGACCACCAAGATGACCTTGCCCATTATCTGCTCGGGCCGGTTGGACATCTCTATCGAAAGCGGGGAAGTGTTGGCGTCGCCTTTCGTCATGAACCGTGACGACCCGTCCTCGTCCCATATCGTGACGACCCTGTGTACGAGTGGGATTACGCCGCTCCCCTGATCCAGCACCATGACGTCGCCGATATTCACGTCCGAAAAAGAGTTTATGCCTTGAACGATGAGCAAATCTCCGCGTTCGAAACCGCCCTGAATCGGAAACTTCGAGGGATCGATACCCTTGTCGACGTAGTACTGGCGCCAAGAATAATCATCTACATGCCTCATGCTCTGTGAAGTGACGCTCCTCCAGTAGGAATCAGTCCGCAAAACCAGCGTCATAACGCCGGTAAATAAAAAATAGAGGATTCCAAGCATCAGCAGGAACTCAATTAAGCCGTGGACCTTTCGGTGCTTCCACGCCTTTTTAATTAAGGCCCTGGCGCTTGAAGCGCGGCGCCGACGCTTCTTGGATCTAGACCCGGCCATAGCTCTCACCACGAACCAAGGCGGTGGCAATCAGGTGGGCAATCCTGAGGGGCTCTGGGACAAGACTACGGGTCGAGCTCAACTTCACGACGTTCTCGGCATCCTCTCTCCTCATTCCAACAGGTTGCATGTAAACCGGCGCCTCATTAATCTTGGTCGTGACTGGATAAATTTCACCCATCGCTTTGATAATCTTCCATCTTTCGCGCCATCCCTTAAGATGCCTGATGGCTTTGCGAATGTCGACCATATTTGGTATTTCTCGCAAAATAACTACCACCGGCAGACCCGTCCTTTTAAACACCTCACTGACGTCAAGCACGTTGAACCCGGCGAAGGTCACGCCATCCACCATCAAAACCCTGAGCTGCTCCCGGTGGCGGCTTCCGCCTATCATCTCGACAAGTCGCTCGGTGACGTCCAAGCCATCCTTCTCTACGTGGGTGAGCATTACGCCGTCGAGCCACCTTCCGCCCCTGAACACAGCACCCACGAGCGGGACTTTGCCCCTGTAGTCAGGCTCGAACGGTCCGTCGTCTATGCCCAGAATCCTGATCTCCGGCTTTATCCGCCAAAATTTTACTTCTCGCAAACAGAGCCCTAAGGAAATTTCATCGCTATTTCTTAAGCTCTTTCTGGAGCTGCTTGCGCAGCCCCTCCAGCTGCTCCACCACGCGCCCGGCCACGTCAGCTATGATGCGCTCGGGTGACTTACCCTTCTTGACCTTTAAATAAAGCTTTGGGGGCTCAGTCAAGGGGTGCTCTATCGTGTAGACTGCGGAGGCAACGTTTTCGTCCTTGGAAAGTTCAGCGCGCAGCATGTTGCAAAAAGTGTGATCCTCCCCGATTATCTTCACAAGGATGCTGTCGTCACCCTTTTCAACCAACTCAAGTTCCATCTTCGCACCCACAGTAAGTGTTATCGCCCTTATTTATCTTTTATGAACTCTTTAATTTTTAGCTCAAGTGCTTGGACATCCGCAGCGGAGCCATGTAAGACTATACTGACCAAACCTGGCCGAAACTCAGCCTCCAAATCCGCCTCCAAGGTTCCGAGCTTTTTCATGAGGACCGACATCTGATCTGTGTCCTTTACGGGCACCTTCACGGCCCGCCTAATCCTGGCCATTACGGCACTCCTTTGCGGTAATCGTTGGCCATCTTCCTAAATTCAACGTTACCGCAAGCCCCGCATACGAGTTTTTTGCCCTCGCGACTAAGTGGGTTCCTACACCTCGCGCAAGATGCGACAACGACGCCAAGATCCTCGCCGACTGTGGTTAATTGCACGGGCTCCCTGTTGGCGCTGAGAACCTTTGCGCGCACTACATCTCCGACTCTGAACTCCTTTCCCAACTCCTTCACGTAGCCAGAGTCAGTCTGGGAGATGTGAATTGACCCATTGTTTGGCGGGGGTAATTCACGGTTTTCCCTGCCGCGCAGCGCTCCGATGACGACGCTAGCCGTCTGTTCCCTGACCTCATCGATTTTGCCGAGTATTATGTCGCCCCTCTTCAGAGTGGGCACTCCGGCTGTTCGAGAGAATACTGAGATTTGCTTAGCCCTAGCGTCGACCAAGACCACGCCGGTGCTCGCGGCGTATATCTTTCCATCCTCTTCATACGCACCGTTGCCTGGGACGAACTCCTCAGTAGTGGCTAGGAAGTCTCCCGGCACCACAAAATCTCCTGTGTTTGTTTCTGCCATAATATCCCACAACCAATATATCGTTCTACTTAAACGATTTATCCTATATCCTCCATACGCACTTCATCAATTCTGTAGGGCTCGATAGGGACTTTTCCCACCATTGCCTCGACCTCGAAGGGAGTCAGCATCGGCCGTTCAAAACGCTCAGCGTCATCTATCGGGATGCGGGGACAAGCAACGCAAACGAACGCTTCGAAATCAAAGTTTCCGATTGTTTCGGGCGAAAATTCATCAACCGCCAATAGGTGGGCTTCTCGCCCATTTTGTCTCAAAAGTTCGACAAGCTTTTTTGCTAGATTGAAACGGGCTTGTCCGGTTTTCGTGCTAACAACGACGCCAAACTTTTTGCCCAACGCCGCCTTGGCCACCATGGCCTTTCTTTTCCCGATGAATCCCCCTTGATTTGGCGCGAAAACTTTAAACCTGTTGGATATCGGGTTGACGGCAACGACCTGCTTACCTGTGGCAAGCGCAACACCTAAGGGGTGGAAATCCCCGGTCCCCACATAGACGAAACCATCAACTACTGAGGCAACAGCCTTCGCACAGCCAACATCACAACCAAGGACTTGCCCTGGATACTTTAATCTGTAGCCTTTTTTACCAACCAATGTTTGAATCCCCTGAGAATTTAGAAATTTGGCCACCTCTTGAAGGTGCCCGACATACTGAACTGTGCTGACCAATCCTACGCGCTTGAACTTCAACCCCGGCATGGCTAATTTAACTGAATCCAGCGGGCTCATTTTGACGCGGGCCTCGACATACAGCGTTGGTAGGCACGACTTCAAACCCAAGTCAGCATGTCCGTAATGAACCAGCGCATTGCAACCTAGCTTTTTTGCCATGTCGTCTGCTAGGTCACACGCGCCGTAGCAGCCATTGGCTAATACGACTGTCTCGACGCCCATATCTGTAAAAACCTTTTCAATCTCCTCTAAATATTTCACAAGACCTGCCGGCATCTGTATAGCTACACGTTTAGCCCTTGTTCTTTTTAGGAACTCTTTAACCGAAGTTTCCTCAAAATCGTACATGTTAAGCGCCGGAAAATGTTTTATTGTATGAAAAATAGTGTTCTCTTCGCATAAAAGAGAGATGTAGAATTATCTCTTTCCATTAAAGCCATGCCAAACAACGATTTTAGTCCAGTCTATTCTCTTGCGTATCTCCTGTTACAATTCGAACTCCCTAAATGCAATCCTGGTCAAAAGAACAAATGCCACAAGAGGGACCAATAAATTTTTATTTCTTGATCAGAGCTTCCGCTAGTTTTCCCCCTAGCTTCTGCGCTTGTTCCCTGTCAACTTCGCTTGGTGAACCCTCTATAGCTATACCTGGTTTAACGAATCTGGGGTTAAACACACCGATGATTTTCTCGACGTTTTCCAGAGCAGTGACCTGGCTACCTGCCCCGGTGGTGAAAACACATGCCGGTTTGCCAGCAAGTTTGTCTCTATGTGGGTAGAGGTCGGTGAATAGTGTCAGTATTTCTCCAGACATCATGCTAAAGTGAGATGGTGAACCCCAAGCATATGCATCGGCTTTTACTACTTCATCTGGGGTTACTGCCTTTGCTTTTTTAAGCTCCACGGCCATTCCGGGAACTTTACTTGCCCCCTCCGCTATGGCTTGAGCTAATTTTTCCGTGTTGCCGGTTCGGCTTTCATACATGACGAGAATTTTTGGGATGTTAAAACCTCCATTTTGGAAATAGATATTTATCCATTTTTTAGTACCCTATTTTTAAATTGAGTCCTTCCAATATAAAATTTGCCTGAGGGCCAAATAAAGTCTGTACGTTAATATCCTTCATCGTCAAGAAAAACTGAAACACTAGTGCACACTAAATAATAATCAGGTTAGAGAGCATGCGATCCTCCAAGGTTAGATGGCTACACGACGTGATTTCAACTCGGCACTCTGGCGAGCTATCCACATTCAGGGAGGTCCAAGTCAGGAGCACCCCTTCGAGCTCCATGTGCCTGCTCTGCAAGGGAGGAAGGATGCTCTGTGGCAAGCTCAGCTGTCCGATAATTGCGAGGGCCCAGTCTCTCGCTCGTTCCAACCTGCGCATCACCTCGCCACATATACGGGGCTCAACCCCGCCGGGAGTTTTCGTGGGGCGAATAGGATATCCGAAGGTCTACATAGGGCCAATGGTCCCGCCATTCCTGGGTGAGACGGAAATTCTGGACACGCCCGAGCTCTGGATCGGGAAGGGAATCCAGGATATATTGGATTACAGGTTCTCGCTAATCCGTGGAAAGGCCGCGGCTAACATTTACGATGCGCAGTCTGGGACACGACTGCTGGATTCGCTCCAGGAGCTGGCGCTAAGCAAAAGACCGGTGGATGCGGAGATATTCCTGTCAAAAGTTCCCAAGGGAGTCCTGACGGTCGGGAGCGATATCCAACCCTTCGGCCCTTCGGCACCGCTCAGATCTTTTAACGCTTCAAACGTCACCGTCGACCATGGACTGGAAAACGCGTTTTACGACCGAGACCTCAAGGCAGCTGGGGCGGTAATAGACATTTATGATAAGGGCACCTTGATCACCAGAATCCAGAGGGCGTTCAGCCTCGGAATGTTCGGCATCTCTAAAAACAGGAAGCTCGTGCCGACCCGCTGGAGCATAACCGCCGTGGACTCCATTCTTTCGCAGGAACTAGTCAACCGGATAAAACAGAACGACACCATAGACGAATATCGCGTCTACTCGTTTAGCTACCTGGATAACTACTACGTTGCGATTCTGATGCCGGAGCAATGGAGCTTCGAGTGGATAGAGGCCTGGTTCCCAGGGACCACGTGGAACCCGGACGAGAGATCGCCTGCACCAGCGATGATGGGTGACTACGAGACTTACTGGGGCAGGAATACCTACCCGGACGTCGGCGGTTGCTATTTCTCCTGCAGGCTCGCCGTCGCAGAAAAACTGAACCAGGAAAGCCGACAGGCGAAGGCTCTTGTGCTGCGAGAAATTCATCCTGGATACATACTGCCAGTCGGTGTCTGGAACGTGAGGGAAAGCATGCGCAGCGCCATGCAGTCGGAACCGCAGAAGTTCGACAACTTCCAGGCTGCACTGAGTTATGCCATGTCAAAACTCACCATTTCGCTCAAAAACTGGATCATGAGTAGCGAGCTCCTGAAGCAAACTCTTTTCCAGAAGAAGATAACGGAGTTCATCCAATGAGCGCGGAGTACTCGTCAATCACCTGCAAGACAGCGCTCTCGACGAGCAGGCTGCCGGGACTAACCTATTCCCTCAACCCGTACGTCGGGTGCGAGCACGGCTGCGTCTACTGCTACAGCCCGTCTGTTCTGAGGGACAAGCAGCTCGCTGACAAATGGGGAATGGAGGTGAGGGCAAAACAAAACATCATTGAGATACTGGCTCGTGAGGTCAATCGCAAGCCAAAGGGTGTCGTGGGTGTAAGTACTGTGACAGACCCATACCAGCCTCTTGAGGCCAAGCTGGAACTTACCCGAAATTGTATCGAAATGTTATCTAAGCACGATTTTCCAATATCCATTCAAACCAAGTCTAGCTTGATCGAGAGAGACGCCGATTTAATCGTACCTAAAAAATTCGAGGTCGGTATGACTTTAACAACTATGAATAACAAATTGGCGAAGCTACTGGAACCAAATGCATCGCCTCCGGACTCTCGCGCCCAAGCGCTTGAGAAGTTCGCCTGTGGCGGGGTGGAAACTTGGATATTTCTGGGCCCTCTCATTCCGGAGATAAATGATGATGAAGAGGGCCTGAAACGAGTCATCAGAGTCGCGGCCAAGACCAAAAGTAAGGTCATCTACGACCGGCTCAATCTGAAGCAGTGGGTGATGGAGCGGCTGGGACCAGCTCTCGAAAAGGAGAAACCGGATTTAGCTGGAAGATTGCCTTCCATTCTATGGGAAGGGTCTGAATCGTGGGACAAGACTTCATCAAAAATCAGGTCGATCTGCAATGAATTAGGTGTGAGATGTGAAGCAGCTTTTCCAAGTTGAGAATTATAAAAGTGGAGCCGCCGGTGGGAATCGAACCCACGACCTACGGTTTACGAAACCGTCGCTTTCAGCGTGCCAATTGGCCTCTGCCGGCTGAGCCACGGCGGCCCTTTTATGGGTTGTCTTTCACGCAAAAAGCTATTTTGCTACGAAATCCTGACTCACAAAATACTTATTACTCACCATGCGAAAATTTTAAAGGTGAACTAAATATGGAAAAGAATTACCCGCGTGCTTTGTCGCTAGATGAACGGTTGAACCTTCTAAACGCCAGAGTTACAGACATCGAGCGCCGTGTAACGGCTTTGGAACGCAATTTGGCAATGGCTAAGCCAGCCACTAAACCTTCAACCCAACCCACTCCTGTTGCACCCCAATCGAAAAATGAAACCGGCCACAAATACCTCGGCCGAGCGATAAGCACAGCCAAGCGAGATTACGAGAGAAAATACAGGTAGAAATCGACCCGGTGGGGCGATGCGCGAGGAATACTGGCACTACGCTTTCTGGCTAATCGTGGTCGGCAGTTGGGCCTTCGGCGTCGTCTATGGTAAGTGGGGCGGGGGGTACGGAAGCTTTTTCTCGGATCTGGGTCAGGCTGTCAGCGTGCCGCGCCCCAGCCAACTAGAGCTTTGGCAGCCGATAATGTACTTCACCCTTACTGTCGTCGCGTCTTTCGTGCTATCCCAGCTATTCTTCGGCGTTGGAGCGGCGATATTCCTCTTCGCGAGAGGAGTGTCGGACAGCGGGTTAATAACGAGTATGGAGATAATGATAGGAAATTGGAAACTAACATCGGTTTCGCCCGCCGAGATCTGGACGGTTTTTTACATCATGCTCGTATTGGCGGTGAACGCACCCCTGTGCCTCTGGGCTGCCCAGATTGGTACCCAGCGGGCCATAAGGATGCTCTACCGATTGAGGGGAAAACCCATCAAATCTCTCTCAAATGTCCAACCAATCTCGAACATTTTAATCATCATAGCCGTGTCGCTGGCCGTCGGATTGACGGCGACGTTCGCTTTGGCACATACATAAGACTTAAAAATGTTGTGTGCGAAAATAGGAAACATGAAGACAACTATCAGTATTATAAAAGCTGACGTGGGTAGCATTCCTGGCCACGTCAAAGTTCCGGACGACTTGCTTGAGATAGCTGAAGATTCGATGGCCAAGGCCAAGAAACAAGGGGTAATAAAAAGCTTCCATGTTTCTAACTGCGGGGACGACATGGAACTCATCATGTCGCACGACAAGGGGGAGGACAACCCGAAAATTCATCGTCTTGCCTGGGACACCTTCAAGAAGGCCGCCGCGCTCGCGAAGAAGAGGAAATACTACGGCGCTGGGCAGGATCTGCTCGTCGATGCCTTCTCCGGCAACATAAGGGGCATGGGGCCTGGAGTGGCAGAATTTGAAATTGAGGAGCGACCGAGCGAGCCGATAATAGCTTTCCTCTGCGACAAAACTTCCCCATCCGCTTTCAACTACCCATTATACAAGATCTTCGCGGATCCATTCAACACAGCGGGGCTGATAATAGACTCAAAGCTTCACGGCGGTTTCAGGTTCGAGGTCCATAGCATAAGGGAAGGGAAGAGAATATTTCTGGACTGCCCGGAGGAACTCTACGACCTGCTCTCATTAATAGGCATCTCAAGCCATTACGTGATAAAACGTGTTTTCAGGAAAGATGGGCAAGTAGCCGCCGTGGCCAGCACGGAGCGCCTGTCGCTTATTGCTGGGAAGTACGTGGGTAAGGACGACCCGGTCGCAATAGCTCGGGCGCAGTCTGGCTACCCGGCCGTGGGAGAGGTGCTGGAGGCCTTCGCTTTTCCGCAGCTCGTACCCGGCTGGATGCGGGGGTCACACAGGGGGCCGTTGATGCCTGTGACCCGCGAGAATGCGACGCCGACGCGCTTTGACGGTCCGCCGCGAGTGATGGCGCTGGGATTCCAAGTCTGCGATGGTGAACTCCTAGGACCAGTCGACCTGTTCGGCGATCCATCTTTCGACCTCGCGAGAAAGCAGGCGATAGAGATAGGAGATTACATGCGCAGGCACGGTCCCTTTGAGCCACATCTACTATCTATGGAGGAGCTCGAATACACCACACTGCCCGATGTCATCAAGAAGATGAAAAATCGCTTTGAACCTATCAAAAAGAAGTGAATGCCCAAACCCCAATCTTAGACCTGAAACCTTTCGAAATATGAAGGCGTTAAAAGCAACTGCTTCAGCTATCAGCAACGCCTTCCATAGCCCTCATTTCACCGAGAGCCTTGTTCATGAGCTTAACCTGGACTTCGCTGACTTTCTTTTGGCGCATATCTTCCAGCCAGTTTTACCCAATCAATTTTGAAAACCGCAACTATGATCAGTACCAAAAAAATCGTCATCAGGACTGCAAACGGCCAGTCACCAAACAATCCGCCTACAGTTTTGCCGATAATTCCAATACTAAAAATCATGGCAAACTTTCCCGCAATACAAGCCGCAAAAGTCTTCCAAAGGCTGTAGCGCATCAGCCCTAGCGGTATGAAAAGCATGTCATCAGGGAGGGGCGTAAACGCAAACAAAAACACGGCGAACACTCCGTACTTCCTGAAAATTTTCAACATCGCGTTCATCTGTCCGCGGCGTTTTTCATCCAACATGTCCCTGCCCAAGTATCCGAGCCCATATCCAACCAGCTCGCCCAGCGCCGATCCAGCCCCTGCCGCTATCGTGAGCAGAATCAGGTCAAACGCAGGCGATATCGCTAGTAAAACCACAGTATAGGGGATTGGAATGATTATCGAACTTGCCCCGATTAAACTGAGCAGAAAAATTCCCGGATAGCCGATTTTCTTCCAAAAATCTCCAGGCACATTCAAAGTGACAAGCGCCAAGATGGAGAAACCCAAGCCCACGACTACAACGAGCGCGGCAACGGCTGCCCTCCTGTGCCTATACAGCCAGTTTTTATCCATAAGCGTGCCTCATCACTTTCAAAATACATTCGTGCTAGAATATTGATATCTAACTTATGGCGCCCCGGCAACTTATTCCTTAATCGATACAAGCTGCTTAATCCCTTCCTCGAGGCTTACGGTCGGTTTATATCTGAGTAACTTCTTGGCCTTGGTCAAATCCGCAAGGGTGTGCTCGACGTAGTTCTTGATCGGGTTAGACAGATAGACCGATTTAATCGAGGTCTCGAGGGACTTGTTTATCAGTTCAATTACTTGGTTGAAGCTCGTCCCTCTGCCCGTGCCGACATTTACCACCTCACATCCGAGCTTCGACTCGGACGCCTTGATGCAGGCTTGGACAACATCCTTCACGTTGACGAAATCCCTGCTCTGCTTTCCATCACCAAAAATCTCGGGTGCCTTGCCCTCGAGCATTGCCCAGAGGAACTGCGAAACGTTGTTCGCATAAGTGCCCTTTGCATGCTCATGCGGACCGTAAACGGAGAAAAAACGCATACCGACCGACGAAACGCTATGTAGCCCATGATAAACACGCGCGAGGCGTTCCATCGCGATGCGAGCCTCAGTGTAGTAGTCAAAAGGCTCAGAGAAAACATCCTCGCGGTGTGGCGTCGGGCAGCCGCGGTACATGCTCGAGGTGGACGCATATACGACCTTGGCTTGGTCTCTCTTGGCCAGCTCAAAAACATTCATGAAGCCGCTTATCGCCTCCCCGACCAGCAATGGGTTGTCGCGATACATCGGAGAGCTCGAAGGGATTCCAAGATGGAATATTTTTTTTACTTTTGGCAATTTCAAGCCCAGGATTTTCTGGCTCGGCACGCGCAAAACTTTCACGGACTTGCGCACGGACTTTAAATTCTCCATCGTTCCAGTCGAGAAATCGTCCACGACGATGATGTCCTCACCTGACCTGGCCAGCTCTTCCGTCAGATTCGAGCCTATGAATCCCGCTCCGCCAGTAACGAGTATTTTCATCTATTTCCCCTAACATCTTTAACTTGATAAATTTACCTTATTGTTGACGTTTGTGTGAAGATTGTGATTAAGTGAAGATAGTCCTGATAAACTCGAACACCGGGCAAAAGGAGAGGATAGAGAACGAAGCGGCATGGCCACCACTGGGCCTGCTTTACCTGGGAACCGTGCTACAGGACGACGGCCACGAGGTCAAGATAATAGACAACGCTAGGATAAGATTACCGGTCGAGAATCTGGCCGAGCGCGTGAAGAAAGAAAACCCAGATATAGTTGGGATAAGCGCACTGACGCCGACCTTCAAGCAAGCGATAAAGATCGCGAAGGCCGTGAAGAAAAAAAATCCCGACGTAAAACTCGTTTTTGGAAATTACCACGCTACCTTCGAGTACGAAAGGCTGTTGAAAAAACACCCCATCGTAGACTGCGTCGTCCTTGGAGAAGGAGAGCGCACTTTTTCGGAGCTGATCAAAGCGACGGAGAAAGGCGGAAAGATGAAGGACATAAAGGGCATAGCTTTCAGGCACAAAAACAGGGTGATCCGGACCCCATCTGGGCCTTTCATACAAGAGCTGGACAAGCTTCCTTTTCCTGACAGACTACTGTTGGAACAGGAATACCGATCAGAGATAGTCGGAGTCCTCGGCACCGGTGGGAAATTCACCACCCTGCTTTCATCAAGAGGGTGTCCTTACACCTGTAAGTACTGCGCCTGTTCGGCTTTTTCATCCAGGAAGACCAGATTCAGGTCGCCTGAGAACGTTGTCAAGGAGATGGAAATGCTGTACAGTGAAGGCTACGAGGAAGTCGGATTCGTGGACGATAACCTGCTGCTGAATAGGAAGAGAGTCATGGAGATTTGCGACCTGCTGAAAGCCCGCAAAATAAAGTTTAACATATGGGCTGAGGGTAGAACCGACCAAGCGTCCAAGGAAGTGTTGAGCAAGTTTTCCCGAGCCGGGTGCAAGACGATTTACTTCGGGATTGAGAGCGCCAGCCAAAAGGTCCTAGATTACTACGGAAAGGCCATAACTCCTGAAATCAATAGAAGGGCC
>JBDRCL010000017.1:0-18650 GCA_043821745.1 Methanobacteriota archaeon
TACCCTTCATGCCGAGCACGTTAGCGATTTCCATGGGGTCGATAAGTACCGTCGTGGTCCCGTGAGGCAGGAGTATCTTAGCCAGTTGAGTGGGTGTCAATAAAGTCGAATCTATGTGCACGTGGCCATCGATCAGCCCAGATACGGCATAATATTGATTACAGCGCAGAACTTTTTTTGGGGTAATTGGGCATTTATCGATGCTCGCGATTCTTCCAGCGGCTATGCTTATGTCTGTCTTTAATATTTCTCCTGAGTAAACATCGACCAAATTGCAATCCTTTAGGACTAAATCCGGGATTGCTTCGTTCAAGGCTGTCCTTATGACTCTCCTCATTGCCGATATGTCCTTGCGGTATTCTCTCAACATATCTCCCTTGAATTAAGCCAATGTCGTTGACTTTACCTGAGAAGGTAGTCCGTCTTCGATAGGTCCTTCAGCCGCTCCACTGCCTTTATCTCGAGCATGACCTCGACAACAGCCTTGGGCACAAGGCTCTCCCAGTCCCCACCGTTTACCATCCTATCCCTGATCTCCGTTCCCCAGTACTCTTTGCGCTTTATCATGGGGGGAGTCTTCGCCTTGAACTCAGCCTCCTTGAACAGCCTTCTCACTAGGGGGTTGCCAGAGTAAGCGACCTCGAAGGGCGGTGAGAGCGAGACCACGTGCGACACCCAGACTGCGTGGTTGTTCACATCCTGAATCGGTATTATGTGCACCCGCGTCAGATCCACCTTTGACTCACTCATCGCTCGCGTTAGCATCAGCACCCGCTCGCCAGCTGTGAACGGGTTCTCGAAAGTGTGGCTCTCCTGAGAGCTCCCCACCCCCACGATCAGCTCGTCGACCTCGCGGAGTATCTGCTTGAAAACCTCCAAGTGACCCAGATGGGGGGGTTGAAAGCGACCTATGATGATGCCACGCGTTACCATCAGCCATCCCATTTAACTTGGACTTGACGCCGATTTTAACCTTTAGCTAGTCCCACAATTGGCTGCTGAAAACTAACGCACAGAATGAAATCGCTTTCAACGACGATACCAATCATCAGTAGATAAGACTTTCTTACCGACTTTCACTCTTTCAAAATTATGATGTTCCCTCTGCCCTTCTTTATCTTGCGAATCAAGCCACGGCTTTCCAAATCCGCCAACATCAGGCTGACCTTCGCCTCCGAGTAAGGCAGCTTTTGCCTGAGCTCTAGCTGGTTGATTCTGCCCCCGCCCTCTTTTACCTTTTCAACTATTTCCTGAAGGTCCTCGGGAAGACCAACTATCTTGACCTGCGATAGTGCCTCTGCGGCTTTAACCTCGATGGGCTTCCTTTTAGAGCGAATTCTAATGTAGTAGAAAATGGCAACGGCGGCAGCTCCGACCGCCACTGCGGCCGCCGCAACAAACCAAGTATTGTCCACGTCGTTTATTTCAATAATTGGAACCAAGTCATTATCCAAAGGAATTTCATTATCATCAAATGTCGGAAAGGCTATCAAGTCCACGACATAATCCCCACCCTTACCAAGTATAGTCAAGTTCTCCTCGGCGTAGTAGAGCAGGAGATTATCTTTCCAGTAACTAGCGGCGATCATGTATTCGCCTTGGGACAGTTCAAAAGAATATTGGCCATCGGTTGCTACGTGCGTCTGCCTGGGCGTGGTGTTAACCTCGACTATAGAATTTTTCAGTGGCTCCAGCGTGAACCAATAGTAAACCGTACCGTGCACCGTCGCAAAGTTTTCCTGGGCTCCCGCGACATAACACGTGCCAGAAACCAAGATTAGCGTGATAGCTATAAGCGCAGCCATTTTAAGCATGATTAAAGCTCTGCTTGGCTTATTTAAAGTCTTTTTTTCCAAGGTAAAATAATCAGAGCCCGTATAAAGTTTCGTAAAGTAATCGGGAGCGTTTTCAAGCCCATTTTGCCCAAAAAAAGAAAGTATATTTAAGAGATTTTTTAGGGGAACTTTAGTTAGAATATCGATGAATCGCACGTGCGATAGGGGCCGCGCGAGGAGCTTAACCCGAACGCAAAAGGTGGAAAAAAAATGAAAACGAAAATGGCAGCAATCGCGGTGTTGGCACTGATGATGCTGGCAGTCTTGCCGGCGGTCCGTGCTGACCAGGAAGATGGTGAAGTAGGAGAGCAAAATCGCGAAGGGGCAGAAAACCAGCATCAAGAGGGAGTAGATAACCAGCCTCACGATGGAGACGAAAACCAATACCGTGAGGGAGAAGAAAACCGATACCACGAAGGATCGGGTGACCAGTTCCGCGGTGGAGTAGAAAACGCGTATCAGCGTGGAAGGGAAAGTTATGCCAATGCAAAGATGAACTACCAAGATTCTCATAAGGATTGGAAAGATGCTAGTGACAATTTCAAAGAAGCGATGACCAGGTGGAAAGGAGATAAAACTGATAAGAACTTCTCCCAGCTAGTGAGCGCATCCAAGCATTCCGCTGACAAGGCCGCCGAGATGATGATAAGAAGTATGGAGATGGTCAGAGCACGAATTGAGGCAACGCTAGGCATGCCCAACAACGAGAAGAACCAGCTGTACGCTGAGATTGACAACTACACCAACGAGATACGCGCGAAGCAGATGAGCATCCAAAACGCTGGGGATCAGCAACAGATTAGGGCCGCAGCCGGTGAACTCCAGAGATACTGGTTACAGATCCGAGTGAGACTTCAGCAAATGAATGGAGAAACCATCGTTGAACTAGCAACGGTCATTTTACAGAGGGTCCAGGCATTTGCAGCCAGAGTTGAGGCAAGAATACAGCAGCTCAAGGACAACGACTTCGACACGTCGTCCTTTGAAACCATGCTGGCCGAACTACGCTCAAAGATTGACCTTGCCCAGCAAACACTCGCACAAGCAGAGAGCGACCTTAGCCAGATAACCGACAACGAAGCCTTCATGGATATTTTCAAGGAAGTGCAAAAGAACGTGAGGGGAGCCGTAAGTCACCTCAAGGAGGCACTGGGAGACCTCAAGGACATCATCCAGGGTGTTAGGGGAAGGGGCCACAATGTGACTATCGAGGGTTCAGGCACTTTGACAGCGGAGGGAAACGGTAGAGTCGAAATAACCGGCACTGGAACTGTCGAGGTCAGGAAGCCTATAGACGGCAACGTAAGAGTCTCCCTTAACACCACGGTAACTACAAGCGGCAACGGCACCACGAACAACATCGACAATAATTGGATTCAGTATCAAGGCTACGACAATTTGGTAATAACGGGCACGGATATGAAGGTGGTCATCGAAGGAAACGGGATTGACATAGTCGCATCCGGCACCGGAACCGTTAGGATCACTGGACAGGGGACTTTCTCAACATACGGTGAAAACAATTATGTCGATGATACGTGGAAAGATTCCGAATCTGAAGTGACGCTAGCGACAGGCGAAGCGGCATAAGGGTGTTGCTTAATGAAGAAGATTCTGGTAGCGGCAATCGTCGTGGTGGCGATAGTGGCAGCTGCAGGGGTAACGCTCTACGCAAGCCAAAGCCAAGCCCCGCAACCTGCGACGAACGGTTTAACCGCGATCGAACAAAAGTTGAACGACCTCCAAGATTTCATGACCTTTGAGAACTTGGACAGCGATTTTGGGATTGGAGACGTGGCGGGAAACTGGTAACGGTGCCCGCCACACAGTCTTTTTTGATTTTAATCAAAGTAGTAGCAAAACCATTGACTATTTAGTTCTCAACTTCACGGCATAGTGTCACAGAGTATAGTTTTTTAGGTAGAAAATAAATTGTAGTTAACGATGGTGATGAAATGCAGGACCGCGCCAAAGTTCTATTGGAAGCGCTTCCATACATCCAGCAGTTCCACGACAAGGTCATAGTCGTCAAGTTTGGCGGTCGCGTCATCAATAACGATGAAATGCTAAACTCGCTCCTCCAGGACATCGTCCTCCTCAACATCTTCGGGATGAAGATTGTGGTCGTGCACGGCGGCGGCCCGGATATAAGCGATGAGATGCGCAAGAGCGGGGTAAAACCAAAGTTCATAGAGGGGCTCCGCATCACAGATGAGAAGACGATGGAGATCCTCCACGAGCAGCTTGCCGGGAAGATCAACAAGCAGATAGTACTGAGGATAAACCACCACGGTGGAAAGGCCTTGGGTATCTCGGGAATAGATGGGAACCTCATACGCGCGCGCAAGCTCATCTACAAGATCACCACAAGCAAGGGGAAGGAAGTGGAGATCGACCTCGGGCTCGTGGGAGAGGTGGAAAAGATCGAACCGGCCATCATAAACAACTTCATCAAGGCAGGGTGCATACCCGTGATAG
The DNA here is from genome assembly GCA_043821745.1 of Methanobacteriota archaeon. GTDB lineage: Archaea > Hadarchaeota > Hadarchaeia > Hadarchaeales > Hadarchaeaceae > Hadarchaeum. Next base: position 4,314 of record JBDRCL010000017.1, read on the forward strand.
CCCCAATAGGAATAGACGCCGAGGGACGCAGCCTGAACATAAACGCTGACATGGTTGCGGCCGAGCTATCTGGAGCTATGCGCGCCAAAAAGCTCGTGATAATAACTGACGTCATAGGTGTGATGCGCGACCCCAACGACGAAAAAACTCTGATCTCGACGATAACCGCAGAAGATGTACAAGCGCTAACTCAGCTAGGCGTCATCAAGAAAGGGATGATCCCGAAGGTCGATGCCTGCCTGAAGGCGCTGCAACTGGGAGTCGACCGCTGCCACATCATAAACGGCGCGATGCCCCATGTCCTGCTGCTCGAAATCCTGACCGAAACGGGCGTCGGCACGATGATAGTGCGGGGCAAGTAAGATGGACACAGAAAAGCTGACCGAGCGCTTCATCGCTCACACCTACAAGCGCCAGCCCATCACTCCCGTGAAGGGGCGCGGCATGTTCGTTTGGGATTCAAAGGGCAATCGCTACATGGACTTCGTGGGAGGCGTGGCCGTTTGCTCCTTAGGGCACTGCCACCCTGCGGTCGTGAAGGCGATTTCCGACCAGGCAAAAAAACTTATACACATCTCAAACCTCTACTACATCCAACCTCAGGCCGAACTGGCGGCTTTGCTGGCTAAAATAGCGCCTCACTCAATAGATAAATTTTTCTTCTGCAACTCCGGTGCGGAGGCCGTGGAAGCCTCTTTGAAATTGGCGGTGAAACACACCAAGTGTGAAAGAATAATCACGATGCAGGGTTCATTCCACGGAAGAACCACAACCACAGTCGGCGCGACCTGGAAATCCTCTTACCGGGAGCCATTCAAGGCCCTGATACCGAAGGTCTTCGACTTCGTGCCGTTCAACGACCTCCCGGCGGTGGAGCGAGCCATCGGAAAGCAAACGGCGGCTGTCATCGTTGAGCCTGTCCAAGGCGAGGGTGGCGTCAATATCCCCTCTGACGATTACCTGCCTGGCTTGAGAAAGATTTGCGACGAACATGATCTGCTCCTGATCTGCGACGAGGTTCAAACCGGGATGGGGCGAACGGGCAAGTGGTTCGCGTGCGAGCACTGGGGCGTAAAGCCTGACGAAATCACGATTGCCAAGGCGCTGGGCGGAGGCTTCCCGATGGGGTGCATGGGGGCCAAGGCCAAGGTCATGGACTCCTTCGTGCCTGGCGACCACGCGTCAACCTTCGGGGGAAACCCGCTGGCATGCTCTGCTGCCAAAGCCACAATAAAAACCATGCAACAGCGGAAGCTCCCGCAACGAACGGCGAAGATGGGCAAATATTTCGTGGGGCGTTTGAACGAGCTCGCGGAAAATCACGATTGTGTCAAAGCCGTTCGCGGCATTGGCCTCCTCATTGGAATGGAAATGTCCGAAAAATCTGTCGCGGACGCCATTGTGATGAAAGCGAGAGAACGCGGCTTCCTGATAAACTGTACCGCCGAAAAAGTGCTGAGATTCGTCCCTCCACTAATCGTCGAGCAAAAACACATCGACAGTTTAATAAACGAGATTGAAAGTATAATCAAAGAGGTGGAAAAAGGCTGAACGCTCGCAGTTTGCTCTCGATACAGGACCTGAGCGCCAAGGATATAGACGAGATACTCAACCTAGCTGATACTCTAAAGCGAGAACAGAAAACTGGGAAGGCGCGCGAAATCCTGCATGGAAAAACGCTAGGCATGCTGTTCGCCAAGCCATCGACAAGGACCCGCGTCAGCTTCGAGACCGGCATGACTCAGCTCGGCGGACACGCTATTTATCTGGGCTTCAACGACCTTCAGCTCGGACAAGGGGAGACGATAGCGGACACGGCCCGAACGCTTTCGCGCTACGTGGACTTGATCATGGCGCGGCTTTTCAAGCACCAAGACGCCGTCGAACTCGCGAAATACTCGAGCGTCCCGGTCATAAACGGGCTCACTGACATGCACCACCCGTGCCAGACGCTCGCGGACCTCATGACAATCAGGGAACACACCGGAAAGCTCAAGGGACTGAATGTCGCCTGGGTCGGCGACGGCAACAATGTCTGCAACTCTCTCATGCTCGGCTGCTCGATAGTCGGGGCTGACTTCCACGCCGCGTGCCCGGAGGGTTACCAACCGCCAACCGAAATAACTAACCAGGCGAAGAAAAACGCCGCGGAGAGCGGGGCGAAGATAGAGATACAAGCAGAACCGAGCAAGGCTGTCTCGGAAGCGGACGTCATATACACGGACGTTTGGACATCGATGGGCCAAGAAGAGGAGACCAAAAAACGGATGGAGATCTTCAAGAAATACCAGTTGAACGCAGATCTGGTGAAAAAGGCAAAGAACAGCGTCATAGTGATGCACTGCCTGCCAGCTCACCGTGGACTTGAGATCACGGACGAGGTCGTCGACGGCCCGCACTCGGTGGTCTGGGACCAAGCGGAGAACAGGATGCACGCGCAAAAGGCGCTCATGGTGGCGCTGATCGAAAGCAGCATCTAGAAAAAGCCGCTCTCAAGCTCAACAATAATCTTTTTATACTGTCTGGCGATTTTTGATAAGGTGACTATTTGAGATTGTTGGTAGCATTGGGCGGAAACGCAATAAAACAAGCGCATGAGAAGGGTACTACCCGGGAGCAATTTATAAACTGCAACAAGACTGCGGCATTGCTCGCGAAGGCAGTCGAAAAAATGAAGTCGGAGGACCGGCTTATCATAACGCACGGCAACGGCCCGCAAGTTGGTAATCTGGCCGTGCAGCAGGACCTTGCAAAGCAGGCAATCCCGCAACAGGATATGGACGTGCTGGGTGCCATGACGCAGGGGCAGATAGGTTACATGCTCCAGCAAATGCTTGGCAACCATCTCCGTGACCTCGAGGTTAAAAAGCACGTCGTGGCCGTCGTCAACCGCGTGATTGTTAACAAGGACGACAAGGAATTCCAGGGCGAAAACGCATCAAAGCCCGTGGGAAACTTCCTCACCGAGGCGGAGGCCAAGGAAGAAAAGGCCAAGCACCCAGAATATATCTTCAAGAAAGTGAAGCCGACCGGCGACAAATGCTGGAGGCGCGTTGTCCCTTCCCCGGACCCAATCTCAAACGTCGAGGCTGATCCGATAAGGCAAATGGTCGATGCCGGAGTTATCGTCATAGCCTCAGGCGGCGGCGGCATACCTGTGATACTGAACAGTAGCGACCACATTCGAGGCGTGGACGCAGTCATAGACAAGGACTTGGCCGGAGAGAGACTGGCTGAGGTTGTGAACGCCGACACCTTCCTCGTGCTTACGGATGTCGAGAAGGCCAAGCTGAACTTTGGCAAGCCTGGCGAGAAGGAGATATCAACAATGACCCTCGAAGAGGCCAAGCGTTACTCGGCCGAGGGGCACTTCCTCGCAGGGAGCATGGGACCGAAGGTGAAAGCATGCATCCGGTTCATAGAGTGGGGAGGCAAGCGAGCCATCATAAGTTCACTGGACAGAGTAAACGACGCCCTTGACGGCAAGACCGGCACCCAGATCGTCAGGGGATAAAGCCATCATGCCAAAAGTGAGAGGACCACTACCGCGTTTTTCTAAAATACACATCCAGATGGCGCTCGACCTTATATCGAAACGCACAAGAATCGGGCGCCAAGAAATCGCCGAGAAGCTTAAGATAGGTGAGGGTAGCGTCCGAACCATTCTGGACTATTTGAAAGACCGTGGGTTTATAACGTCCTCAAGAGGCGGTCACGCTTTAACGGAAAAGGGGAAATCCTTGCTGGGCAAGCCGCCTGAGTTCGTGCATGTAGATGTGGGTAATTTGACCGTTGGTAAGGTAAACGTGGCGACTATCGCAAGAGGTGCCGCGTACAAAGTAAAGCGTGGCATCGAACAGCGAGACGAGGCCATAAAAGTCGGAGCTGAAGGTGCGACGGTGCTGGTCTTCAAGGGCGGCAAACTCCGATTTCAGGGGGGCTTTGTCAAAGTGGGGAAAGAAGCAAGCCAAGCTTTGATGACGGCTCTGAAACCCGCAGAGGGCGACGTTGTGATTATCGGCACTGCTAAAGATATGGCAACGGCCGAGGCCGGGACAAGGGCGGCTGTTCTAACCCTCAGAAGGAAAGCTTGAACAGTTCTAAAGTATCTCCGTCTTTAAGCTGATAATCTCCCATCCCAACAAGCGGTTGCTCGCCGTTCACGCTGTATCCCCAGCCCTGATCTAATCCACCTATTATCGTCACCCATGATGCTCCAAAGCCTTCAGAGTATTCCGTCGTGAACTTTGCACACTTTGCAAGGGCATCGAAAGGTGTCATCCCGCTGTAGATGGTGACTTGCTTGTCTATACCAAGATCTGCAATTTTAACGTTGACAGTTATATTCTCACCGTATGCGTACTGCCCTGCCTGTTTGGTTATTCCGCCAGCAACAAGGTAGCCTCCTGCGAAGCAAAGGAAGCCGACCACTGCGATAAGCGCCACTAGCTGGAACACAAGTCCTCTATTCAATCTTTCACCTCCGTTCACTAGCATTGGCCTTGACGCCAGATCCGGCCCTAACAGCGACCGAAACTGGCACTTTGACTTTGATCATGAGCTTTACGAGCCCTAAGAGCGGAGGTACGAATAAGAGCGAACCTAGATGATACAGCGTGAATGGTATCTGTGCGAGGTATACTGCAGCCAACCCTACGAGCGACTTTTCACCCCAGCCGAGCCAGCTGCCGAACGCCGTCCAGAAGTCGAAGATGAGGATGGCGATTGCTACTGTGAGCGTTGTCCGGTAGAGCAGCTTTTTGAACCTATCGAAAGTCGAGAGCTTGTTTTTCATGCCGACCAGCCAAATGATGATGAAGCCTGACCAAGTGAAGGCGTATATGGGATTGAACCCCCAGAAGGCCAAATCTATTATGAAAACACTGGCGAGTGCAATGATTCCAAAATACCGTATCAGATATCTCCATGATTTTGATTCCCCGCAGTAGAGGGACAAAGAGCCTATTACCACGAGCGTCGGGATTATGAGCTCAAAGTTATGGAACGGCATCACGCCGGTCAGGTAGAGCAACTTGCTGACGGCGATAAAACCTATGGCCACTAAGACGAATATCTTGAACCGCTTGGCCATGATACGGCTCGATGTTCGTCCACCGAAGAGCCATTGCGCAAATTTCCTTCTGAACTTGAACATGTTTTCTCGTTGGATTATACATCCAACGTATAAATATCTGTCGGGAGTTAGAGATAATCAGAACTAAGCTAAAAGAGCTAGTTTCATAAAGTATTTCATTGATAATTGTCGATAGAACACCCCTTGAAAAGGATTACACTGGAGGACTAGAATGAAAACCATCCCCGGCTCCATACTAGACGCTACTCCAGAAATCGAGGCTATTTGTGAGAGATTGGTGAGAGAGCTAGACGCAAGCGTTGGGAGGAATGTGGCGGATGGAATCCTTCTTTCAGGAGGGCTCGATACATCAATCCTCGCCTACTTGTCTTCCCGCAGACGTGAGATAACGGCCTTCACGGTCGCATTTGAAGGCGCGCCTGCGCTCGACGTTGAGTACGCCGCTATCATGGCAAATCACTTGAAATTGAAACACTTCGTTCACTATTTCGACAGGGACGAGCTTCATGACGCCATTCAGATGACCGTCAAGTCCCTGGACTCTTTTGACCCGATGGAAATTCGCAACAGTGCAGCAATTTACATTGGTCTGAGGGAATCAAAACGGAACGGTGTGAACGCGATAATGACCGGCGATGGATGCGATGAATTGCTTGCAGGCTACAGCTTCCTTTTCAGCCTGACGAATGAGGAGCTACGGTCTAAGCTTGAAAAAATGTGGGCGGGCATGCGCTTCTCATCAGTACGTTTGGCCGAGGCCTTGGGAATGAAAGCCAAGCTACCCTATCTGGATCCCGAATTCCGGCAATACGCCGCGGAACTAAATGTCAGTCTGAAAGTTAGAAAGGAACAAGGGCAAATTTGGGGGAAATGGATACTTCGTAAGGCCTTTGAAAAGCTCTTACCTGGAAGCATAATCTGGAGGGTCAAAACGCCCGTGGAACTTGGGTCCGGAACTGCCATTCTTCCTGATCTCTTTGATATGGAAATATCTGACACGGAGTTTAACGAAAAACGAACCCGATATCGGGAAAACGACTTGGTGACCATTAGGGACAAGGAACAGCTGTTTTACTATGAGGTTTATAGGAAGAACATGGGTGCGCCCTCTCCAACGGCACACGAGGGGAAAACATGCCCGTATTGCAATTTGGGTGTGGCCGAACCAACAACCTACTGCAACAGGTGCGGAGCATATCCCATATGAGGTGATGCGTTGACGCTGGTTGCTTCATGGAGCGGAGGAAAGGACAGTTGCTTAGCCTGTTATAAATCCATTTCCAACGGGTTCACAGTCTCCCATTTTTTAAACATGATATCTGAAGAAGGGATGAGCAGCGGGTCACACGGACTGGACACGGCGCTGATAGCCGACCAGGCACAGGCAATCGGCATTCCCATCGTTCAGCGGAGGACTACTTGGGATAATTACGAGAATGAGTTTAAGAAAGCTATTACCGACCTTAAACAGCTGGGTGTGGACGGCGCAGTCTTCGGGGACATCTACCTCCAGGAGCACAAGGACTGGTTGGAGAAGGTATGTCGAGATCTGGCCATTGAGAAGATAATACCCCTATGGAAACGCGACCCAAAAGAAATTATCGACGAATTCATTGATTCGGGCTTTAAAGCAATCGTGGTCGGGACAAAAGCTGAATTGCTCGGTGAAGATTGGCTGGGACGAGAAATTGACAGGGGATTTGTAAATGACTTGGAGAAAGTGGGCAAAATCGACCTTTGCGGGGAATTGGGAGAGTACCACACGTTCGTCTATGACGGCCCCCTGTTCAAACGACCGCTAAAGTTAGTAAAGGGTGCTAGAGTCTTGAGAAACGGATATTGGTCGCTGCATATCCCAGAGTGGCAGATTGTCTAGAACTACTTGCCGGTCCTCTGCTTGATCCTTCGCATCTTGCGTCGCATCCGCTTGCGGACCCACTTCCATCGCATGTGGCCTTTCTTCTTCCACTTTCTAGGACGCTTGCCCATGTTAGCACCAGCTACACCATTTATGAGCACGTGGTTAAAAACTTCATGCTTCCCCTTAAAAATGCATTATTTTTAGATAAATTGAAAACATTATGTCGCAGACAAAATCGCATTCCATTTTTCCTTATGATAAATAAAGGCCAACGCAAGGGTAATGTAACTCAAATCCCAAAACAAGTCTATTAGGTTACCCACCTGATAAATATCGAGAAAGTGTAAATAGTAGACATCGGCTATGGTTGTCATAATCATGGCAATAAGGATCAAGCCCCACGTTTTTAAAAACTTACTTCTGAATAAATATACTACGACGACAATTAGGGCATCTACCACCAACATGTCTCCTATAACGTAACCTGCTGTAGAAACTTTTTCAGCTGCAGATAATCCAACGTCAGTCAAAGCTGGTATTGACAAGTACCACAAGATAAAAGAAACTACTAACAAAAAAATCGCTAAAAGGATAATATTTTTTTTACCAGTGGGCCACAACACGAGCTTCCAAATGTAATACAAACTAATCAAAACTACGGGATACCCTACTATCCAGAAAACATCCGCTACAGAAGCAACCGGTACCTCCAACCCGAGAATTACCTCATAAATTGCCCATGTAGTCTCCCCGAGAAACCAGAAGAAAATCCCAAAAGTGAGGAAAAATAAGGCTTTGCCCTGGAGGTCGCTAAATTGGTGGGATTTGAAAGCAGATATTCCAAAAACAACCGCTGAGAATGAAAATAACACCGCTGCGGAATCACCGATGATGTAAAAATTTTCGCCCAACGGTTGAAAGAGATAAAGAAGACAGTCTATTAAAAAGGCAAATGCTAAAATGCCAATAATAAATTGAAACCTGCGCATATGTCCCCCGTAGCCCATCTATTTTAGTATATTTATTGTATAAAAGAGGGCTAAATTTACACTCTGCCCTTTACTGCCAATATGCAACCTTCCATTACCTTGACGCTTTCACTAGCACCAATCCTATTCGCACCGGCGGTAATCATCTTCAGAGCATCGCTGAAGCTCCTTATCCCTCCAGAGGCTTTGACCCCGAAACTTTCGCCGACTGTCTTTCTCATCAGGTGAACATGGGGCACAGTAGCTCCCATGGGCCCGAAACCCGTTGCGGTCTTTACAAAATCGGCCCGGGACTGATTCACTATCTCGCAGGCCTTGACAACCTCCCCATCGGACAGATGCCCGGATTCGATTATGACCTTGACGACGTTTCCTCCTGCCGAATCAACGACCGCCTCGATGTCACGCTTGACGTGCTCGTAGTCCCTGTCTTTAAAAGCTCCAATATTCATGACCATGTCTATCTCACTGGCGCCATTCTCCACCGTTTCTTTTGTCTCCATCGCCTTCATCTTGGGTGTCATCTGACCGAACGGGAAACTAACAACGGCCACAACTTTTATGTCCGTTCCCTTCAGTTCATCAGAGCAAAACCTGACCCAGTAAGGATTCACGCAGACCGAAAAGAAGCTGTATTTCTTAGCTTCATTGCAGAGATTCCTGAAGGACTCTGATGATTTTTCGGGTCGAAGCAAAGCGTGATCAATCATTCCCGCCAGCTCTTCTGGCGAGATCTTAATCTCTCTCGCCTTGCGTTCAATCTCGGCCATCAAATCTGTGCCCAAACTCATATGCCTCAACACCAAGCTTCGTGTCAAACTTCAAGTCTAATTTGGCAGGTTGGGCAATATAACCTATCAATTTAATTGAAATCATCCAATCTTGACGCAGTAAAAAAGGAAGAGTTCCTCGAAAGGCAACTTCTCTCGAACCATTTTGACCTTGAAATCATTATCCTCCAAAGTTTGGAGGGTCTTTGAGATGCCTGAAAGGGAAGACTGGACTAAAAATGCCCGACCGTTTGGTTTCAGGTGCTTCGGGAATTCCTCCAGAAATCTATCAATCACCATGCGTCCGTCTATCCCGGCCTCCCAAGCGCGGTCGAGCGGTCCACCGAGCGCTTCTCCCGGCTCGACTGGTAGGTAGGGTGAGTTGAAAATGATAATGTCAAAGCGCTCATCACCTACTGGTACAAAGAGATCCCCCAAGCGAAAATCTATGTTACTCGAGACAAGATTGGAAGCTGCGTTTGCGCGAGCGCATTCAAGCGCTGCAGGATTTATGTCCGTGGCCACGACTTTGGCGCCGGATTTAGCCGCCAAGATAGACAATAAGCCACACCCGGTTCCCAACTCGAGGACCATCTCGCCGCTCCGCACATCCAAGTTGTCGGCTGCCAAAAAAGTGTCCTCCGCCGGCTCGTAAACTTCAGGATGGACTAGAAATTTGCTATCCTTGTAAAACACTGTCTTAGCGCCTTCAATATTGGACGACATGTCGGACACAACTCCATATTCCTTTCCAGGCTTTTTGCTAAATACTTGAAATGATTTTCTACTCCTTTGGGTTTTGAGCTGATATGTGAAAAGCTTTAGATTTTGTTGCATACTTGTTGTTGGTGAATAGTTGAACATCGACACGAGTGTTGCCGAGCGCGTAATCTCAGATGCCATGAAAATGGGCGCCAAATATGCAGACGCCCGGCTCGAAAGCTCCAAATGGGAATCTGTGGTGGTCAAGGACGGCAAGGTGGAACGAGTTAGATCCGGCGAACAGCACGGCATAGGAATACGCGTGCTTTTAAAAACATGGGGGTTTGCCTCCACGACCGATACCAAAAAAGTTGCGCTGAAGGAAGCGGTCACGTCAGCCGTTGGAATGGCCAAGAGCGCAAAAAAAGTCGGTACATTCAAGCTCTCAAAAAGTTCGGCTTTAAAAGCGATGGTCAAAACAAAAATCAGTACAGATTCATTGAGCGTTCCGATTGAAGAGAAAGTGAAGTTGTGCCTTGATAGCGATAAGCTTGCCCATGTGGACAAGTTCATCAAACGAACTTCCGCCTGGTTAGCGAGTGATGTGACTGAAAAAACTTTCGTGAGCAGCGAGGGGGCCAAAATCGTCTTCGAGAACGCCCTCACTTACTGCGAGGTGTTCGCCCTGGCCAAGCGCGGGGGTGTTGTGGAATACATCGACGAACTCGCTGGAGGGTCTGGCGGGTTTGAGATAATCGAGAATTTCGACATGCCTGCGAAGGCAAAGAACGTGGGCCGAAGGGCGAGCAAGTTGGCAGCCGCTAAACCTCTGCCTGAGAAGAAAACCACAGTTGTCCTAGATCAAGACCTCGTTGCCCTTCTATGCCACGAGATAATAGGGCACCCCAGCGAGGCCGACCGAGTGCTCGGCAGAGAAGCCGCGTGGGCCGGCAAGACTTGGTGGGCCGGTATGATTGGGAAGAGAGTCGGCTCCAAATTGCTCAGCGCTACCGACGACCCGAGGGTCAAAGGCGCATTGGGCTACTATGAGTACGACGACGAGGGCACCGCAGCGCAACGCAAGGAGCTCATCAGCGAAGGAGTGCTCATAGAACATATGCACAGCAGGGAAACTGCTGCGGAATTCGGAGTTGCGCCAAACGGAAACATGCGTGCGCAGAGCTTCGAGTATCTGCCGCTAATCCGTATGAGCAACACTTTCGTCGAGTCGGGAGATTTCAAAAAAGACGAAATCTTCGAGATCGGCGAAGGCGTGTATCTCAAGGGGCAAAAGGTCCCGAGCATAGACTCCAAACGCTACAACTTCCAGCTCAGCGCCAAGGAGGCCTTCTTGATAAAACGGGGCGAACTCGAGGGGCCATTCAGAGCGGCCTCGATCAGTGGAGTGGCGCCCGAATTCTTCAGCAGCATAGATGCTGTGGCCGACGATTTCGAGATGCGGCCCATACCTAACTGCGGCAAGGGCGACCCGATGCAGACCATAAAGGTCGGGAACGGAGGACCGCATATCAGAGGTGTTGGCCTAGTGGCGGGGGCGAGATAGATGTTGTCCGAAACTCAGCGAGCGATTAAGATAGCGATAGAACACGGCGCCGATGAGGCAGAGGCGTTCACTTCGAGCAACACTGTCACAACGATAAGAATTGCCTCTCGCAGGATTGTCGAGACGAAACGAGTGCGTGATAGCGGCATTGGAGTCTGCGCTACAATTGGTAAGAAGGTCGGATACTCCAGCGGTAATGAGCTAACGGAAGAACTCGTGAAGCGCGCGATGATCATAGCCCGTGCCAAGCCACCAAACCCAAACTTCAACGGTTTCCCCGGCCCCAGAAAAGCCAAAAAAGTCAAGGGAATCTATGATCGAAATCTGGAAAATATCACCGGCTCAAAGACGGTTGAGTTAGCAGAGGCTACCTTGCAGAATGCTTTGGATTTCGATAAACGTGTTGTCGAAGCTTCGGGGGCCATCAACTTGGTCGCGGAGCATTGCGCCGTGTCCAACACCAATGGGGTGCAGACTACGGACAGGCAAACGAAAATTTTCGGCCACATCACTGTGGAAGCCCAGGACCTCGACCGCTCGGAAGGGCAAGGGTGGTTGGGCAGCACGACCCTGAATAAGTTCAAGCCTGAATCAATCGGCAGACAAGCGGCTGAACTGGCAATTAAATCATTGGACGCTCGAACGGCCACAGCTGGTTTGTATGACGTCATCTTGGAGCCAAACGCTGCGGCTGAACTTTTTTACCATGTATTGTCCTACGCCATAAATGGTAGGAACGTCTACGACCGCATGTCATACTTTGGCAATAGCTTGGGCAAGGTCGTGGCGCCGAGGGCCGTTAACGTAGACGACTGGGGAAGCATGCCAACTGGGCTGTCCTCAAAGACAATCGATGATGAGGGATCACCGACGCAAAAGACCCCACTAATCCGCGAGGGAAGGCTTGTGAATTTCATCTACGATTGGTACTACGGGGGGCTGGCTAGAAAAAAGAGCACAGGCAACGGGCTCCGCTTGGGTGATTTCGGGCGCAGCCATCAGCTTAGTCCAACGCCGTACATAACAAACCTCGTGGTCGGGCCGGGAGATTTCAGTCGAGAAGAACTAATCGAAGACATCGACAACGGACTACTGCTCTCACGCATCTGGTACACATACCCGATCACGCCCCAGCTCGGTGACTTTTCCACGACATCGCGGTGCGGCTTCTTCATCTCCAACGGTGAAGTTCAGGGAGCAATCGGACAGGTTAGAATACACGAGAACTTGCCCAAGCTGCTCAAGCGGTTGGACGGGATTGGTAAGACCCAAGTGCAAATGATACCCTGGGGCGCTTCAGCGTCCGTTTGTACCCCGAGCATTCGCTTCCGTGGAGTACGCATAACGTGAATTTATACAATTTAAAATCTGAAGATTATACAAAAGTTAATTATGTTTCTGAGACAATAATAAACGGGGATGCCGATAATGAAAGTAACTGTAAGATTCTATACAAGAATCAAGGAGTTCACCGGCGAATCGCAGACAACTGTTAATCTAAAGAAAAATAGTACTGTTCACGACCTAATCAAAAAGCTTGTAGAAAAGTACGGTAAACCCTTCGAGAAGTACGTGCTAGATTCGAAACACCGAATAAAACCATACATAAAAATAATCGGGAAAACGCCTGGAAAAAAACTCAAAAGGGGTTCAAGTATCTCGATGATTTTGGATTTAGACACTTTCCTGAAGGAAAAGGGAGAAGTGGAGATCTACCCGATAATCGGTGGGGGATAGAACTCGACACCAAACGCCGCCTTGGATAACCACTAAGAGTAACTAGCCTTTCTCCTTAAGGGCGAGTAAAACCTTCTCTGAGGTTATCGGCAAATCTTTTATCCTCTTGCCTAGTGCGTCAGCGACCGCGTTGACCACCGATGGCGCGACCGGCGTCAGGGCAATTTCACCCACTCCCCGAGCGCCAAAGGGGCCCAGGCCGTCCCTGTTCTCTATGATTATCGATTTTGACTCGGGCATATCCACGGATGTATGAATTATGTATTCGGAGAACGATATGGCCTTGGCTATTCCGCTTTCGATCTTTACGTCCTCGTTCAGCGCCCATCCGATGCCCATTGACTGACAGCCCTCGATTTGACCCTCAACTCTCATTGGGTTGATGGCGGTGCCAATGTCGAACGCGGAGGCAATTTTCTTGACCTCCACTTCTCCAGTTTCGGTGTCTACCTCCACTATCGCCCCTACGGTCCCGAAGGTAAAGTCAGGCCAGACTCTGCCCTGTCCAGTCTCTAAATCGGGGACCTCTCCAAAGGGTGCGTTGAATTGCGCTTCATTGAATAACTCAATCCCTTCTTCTGCACATGCAATTACGATATCACGCAGACTGATGCTTTCGCCGCCTTTCTTCTTGATCTTCTCTTCCTCTATTACCAAATCCGACTTTTTGGCGCCGAGGATTTCACTTGCTTTGCCCAATATATTGTCCCTGACTTTAGTTGCCGCCTTCAGAGTTGCATTGCCAGACATGTACAATTGCCTTGTTGCAGTGGTCGTTCCAGCGATCGGGGTCGCCGCGGTGTCCCCAGAAATTATCCTGATCTTTTTCAACGGAACGCCCAAGACCTCGCTCACTATCTGGCATAGGGATGCTTCCTGACCGGCGCCGACGTCCTGAAGTCCGCACTCAATCGTTGCGCTTCCATCGAGCTCCAGGCGGACCTTTGACCTGGAAGTATCGTGGAGGAAAATCATCCTGCCATAACTTGTCATACCTGAAGCGATTCCCTTGCCAACCAGCTTCCTAGGGCCGGATGGTTTGGGCTTCTTGCCTAGCGCCTCCAGTACCTTGTCGGTGGTTTCTGGCAGGGCGACAGAGTTTGGAATTTTTACGCCATTGGCCATTATGTCCCCCTTCTTGAGGTAATTCTTCTTCCTGAGCTCGACTGGATCCATGCCCAGCTTTTTCGCCACCTCGTCCATCTGCTGCTCATAGGCGACACAGGTCTGCCCTGAGCCGAATGTCCTGTAGGCACCTGATGGGGGAGTGTTTGTCAAAACAGCGTAAGAATCAACCTTGACATTGGGTATATTGTAGGGCCCGGTTGCGGTGACATTGGAGTAAAGCAATACCCACGGGCTCAGTGTCATGTAAGCCCCGGCGTTAGATATCAACTCAGCCTCCAAGGCGATAATCCTGCCATCCTTTTTGGCACCGGTCTTGTACCTAAACTTGTAGGGATGCCTCTTTGATCTGAAGGACAACGATTCTTCCCGGGTCTGGACTAACTTTACGGGCCTGTTTGTTTTACGGGCCAAAAGCGCCAAATAATATTCCACTGTGATGTCTTCCTTCCCGCCAAACCCGCCGCCTATCTTTGGGGTTATTACCCTGACCC
>JBDRCL010000018.1:0-2270 GCA_043821745.1 Methanobacteriota archaeon
AGACATGGAAGGAGAAATTAGGACGGAAGAAGAAATCAAGAGACTCAACAGAAGCCACGCACTATTAAAAGCGATTACAAGTGGGATAAAAAAGAGCTTCGTACCAGAACACGGAAAGCTCGACGACGACGATTTTGCGCATCTCCTAGAACACTATGCAACGAGGCTACCTGTTGGCAAGATGCTGGAAGTTTTTGAGCGCGTAAAGCTCAAGCGGCTTTGGGAAGTTTATGATGGTAAAGTTCGGGAGGTAAGATAGGTGGTAATCGCGAAACAAGCAAGGGAGTTGGTGGTCGTGGGGAGTAGTGAAAATCTCGCTGAACCCGTGGCTCCGTTAAATCCCTTGCTTGCGCGAGAATAGTATATGGCGATAAACTGATGGAGGTGTAAAGGTATGAATATCCCGAAGTTAGTTTTGAGTAAAGCCACTCGATACGATGAGATAAAGCACCGCTATCAAGTCTGGAAAAACGGACTCATATCAAAGGATGGACTTGTTGAGCAGATTTCTAACATCATTGATTGCCAGGAAGGGGGAGGTGTAGGTATGGCAAAGAAAAAGGTGCCGCAAGGCGCTGAATTGGCAAAAGCGGTCAAGAATGAAATCGTGGAGTGGGTCAAGGATGAACTCCTAAAGAAAATAGACCACCTTAGCGACATCGAATATTACCTTGACATACAGGCAAAATGCGCGGGCGAGTTTGGGGACGATGAAGCCTACGACAGAATCAAGGGCAAATCCGATCAGGTAGGGTACTTCATGGCTATGCTGGATAACTTTTCCGAAAGGTTCCTCAAGGAGTTTGCCAAGGAGTAGTTTATGGTGCTAAACTTGCAGGTGGTAAAAAATGCGTCCAATTTCCCTCGATAAGGTTGAGGGGTTCCGCCTCAACTCAATATACTGTGGTAACTGCCAAGACGTATTGCCAAGGAAATGTCCAGACGACTACATCGACCTGATATATGTAGATCCGCCGTTCTTCTCAAACAAAAAGTACGAGGTTATCTGGGGGGACGGCTACGAACTCCGATGTTTCGAGGACCGCTGGAAGGGGGGCATAAACAACTACATAGCGTGGATGGAGCCCAAGATCCGGGAGTGCCACCGAGTGCTGAAAAAAACGGGTTCGATGTACCTTCATTGCGACTGGCACGCCAATGCTCACCTGAGGATACTGATGGACGGGATATTCGGACCGGAGAACTTCCAGAATGAAATCGTCTGGCATTACAGGTCTGGTGGTGGGACATCGAAAAGGTTCAGTCGGAAACACGACACGATTTATTTATATTCCAAATCCGAGGAGTGCAGATTTTACCCAGACGACATCAGGGAACCCTACGCGCCCAGCACGATTGCACGTTTGAAATACAAGGGCGCAAGGGAAAAAAATGTTGACAAGGTACTACGGAGGGGCGGGCGGGTTCCAGACGATGTTTGGGCGATAGAGCATGTGCAGGGAAATAGCGAGGAGGCGTGTGGCTACCCGACCCAAAAACCAGAGGCACTGCTTGAGAGAATCATCAAGGCTTCGTCAAAACCCGCAGACGCAGTTTTGGATCCGATGTGCGGCTGTGGAACAGCATTAATTGTCGCGCATCGGCTCGGTCGGCAGTGGGTGGGCATAGATGTGTCCCCAACCGCGGTTAATGTTATGAAAAGGCGTATGCAAAGACTGGGCGTGTTCTCCACGAAAAAGGAGGAGATCGAGCACATATCTGGGCTCCCAAGGAGCATGGAGGAAGTAAATGCCATGGAACCGTTCGAGTTCCAAAATTGGGTGTGCCGGAAGGCGTGGGCTAGACCATCGAGGATGAGGGTCGGGGACAAGGGCATCGACGGCTGGCAGACGAACGGTACGCCACTCCAGGTGAAACAATCTGAAAATGTTGGAAGAAATGTGGTGGATAACTTCGAGACGGCCATGAGAAGGGCTGGTAAGAAAAAAGGAATTATCGTCGCTTTTAGCTTTAGCAAGGGAGCCCACGAAGAAGCCGCAAGAGCAGAGCTTGATGAAGGGTTAGAAATTGAGCTGAAAACTGTTAAAAAATTGATGGATGAAGCGTGAAGTTTATGGCGGTGAAGTGATGGACGAGTGGACGGAGTACGTGCTTTGGGCGAAGCGCGAGGCCGCGAAGTTCAGGGCGTAGCTCCCCTCCCGAACCAAAGCAATTATTTAGGTTCGGGGAAAAGGGGTAGTGGTGATCGAACGGATGAAGAGGGCAAGAGGGAGATCCTGAGGCGGTGTCTGAGGGAGGCTAGGTACGGG
>JBDRCL010000019.1:0-2820 GCA_043821745.1 Methanobacteriota archaeon
GTCCTTTGACCCGGTCAGCCCGACCTGGTCCCTGACCACCTGGAGCAACGTCCAGTGGGGCTTTACCTCGACGGCGTAGTCCTTGCCGTTGACGTTCAGCGTGACACAAATCTTCTTCTGCTCTATTTTTTTCACCATCTCAACTCCCTCCGAACTTTTCCACGACGCCGGCCAGGGCCCGCTTGACAAGCACCTTGGCTATGGCCTTGCGGTACTCCGCCGATGAGCGGATGTCGCTTATCGGCTTCGACGCGTCGGCCGCCTTTTCGGCGACCTTCTCGACCATGGTGGAGATGTCCTTGAGCTTCTTGCCCTCGAGCATCGCCTCGGCCTCCTTGGCCCGGATCGGAGTCGGCGCGACCGCGCCGAGCACTATCCTGGCCGCCTTGCAGGTACCGTCGCTGACCGTCAGGCGGACGGCGGCGTTGACCTGGGCGATGTCCTCACTGGTCCTACCCTTTTTCAGGAAGGCCACCTTGGTCTTGGCCGGTGCCTTGGGCACGAAGATCTCGGTCAGGAGCTCGCCCTTTTTCAGGACCGACTTTTTCGGCCCGGTGAAGAACTCTCCCACCGGGACCTTGCGCTTCCCGGTCGGGCCGGTTATCCTCGCCTCGGCGTCGAGCGCTATCAGCGAGGGCGGCATGTCGGCAGAGGGCGCCGCGGTGCAGAGGTTGCCCCCTATTGTGGAGTAGTTCTTGGTCAGCGGGGTCCCCATCTCCAAGGTCGACTTGGCTATTGCGTCATACGGTTCTTCCTTGAGCCGCGGCGAGGCTCCGATCTCGCTCAGGGTGGTCAGGGCGCCGATCCTGACGCCCTTGTCGTCGTGCTCGACGTAGCTCAGCGGAAGGCGCGAGATGTCGACGATGTACTCGACATGCGGTGGCTTTGCCACCAGCAGGTCCGTGCCCCCGGCCAGTACAGCCGCCGACTCCCCGTGCTTCTTGAGGAGATTCGTAGCTTCACTAACAGTCGCGACTCTCAAATATTCCTTTGGTCTGAATAAACTCATTTTATCGATGTGTAGTTTTTCTAGAAACTTAAAAATCTTTCCATTCTTAATTCAGCAAGCTAAAACCTAAATTGCCAGAAACGTGTCTGGAGCGAAACAAGTAACTAAAATTTTAAATATTTTAATGTAAGAACAAAGAGGAAACCAAGTCAGTGAGGAAGCTGACATCGCATCCCCCACGTTCAAAATCACCTGTTTGGTTTAAACACCTACAGAAGCTGATGCTAAAATCTCATTCCAATGGTATCGAGAAATCGATGAATTCTTTTTTAACTTTGTTGTAGATGTCTTCCCACTCTTTAGTCGGTTTTAACGTCCTAACGTCGTAGCACTCTTGGAATGGCTTGCCTATCGGGGGGCGCTTCAAGTGCTCCTCATAGGTCGGGATGACTTTCTTCACTATTTCGTTGGCATCGGCTGACTTCAGACCAACCATGGCTTTGAACAACTCACCGCAGAATTTGCTCTCCAATCCAGTTGCATGTTCTTTGAACTTGCCGCCTGCAGACCTGATGCCGCAATTCCATGAGGCACCGTCCACTTGGTTGTTGATTGCGTTCACTGCTATCTCCCTTAACATCATTTCCGTTACCGGACCGGCCACTGGGTTGTTGGTATCGCAGAACAGCATATTTGAATTTCGAGCCATCGCCAGACCTGACACGTTGTTGGCCCATATGGCCTCTCGACCGCAAGTGCCTATGTATTTTAAATCGTAGATGGAACTCTGAAAATACTCCGCGCCGTATACTGATGTAAAAAGTATATTTGCTGCTATCCTTGTGAGCACTGTGCCTTCAGGTGGTCCTGGCACTCCACCTATGAATGAGTGATGATATGTCCAAAGATGGGCTCCGCTTCTTTGCACATGCGCTGCTTCTGTAAGGAGGAAATTGGTGGTTTTTAACTCGGCGGGCGCTGATACTGGAGCCAAGTCCCACTTCGTGAAACCGCTCCAAGGCACGAGCGCAGATATGGTACCGATCCCCGTTGCATCGCTCTCCACCATCGCTACCGGCATGCCCGGCCTACCAGCCCGCCTGCACGCCTGCTTAACCATCACGCCTTCTTCAAAAGTCGCCATCGCCTCAAGCGCGGTGCCGGCCCTTACCGGTCTGCCGAAAAGTGTCTCAAGGACTCCGGGGACCATCATGTCGACTTCCTTGTGTTGAGCGACACTCTGGCAAATGGGAATGTAAAGATCCTCGGATGCGGGAGCACCGAACGGTCCTCCACAAAAGGTTACTTTGTCTTTTGGTCCCCTTATTTTTATGTGCACCCTGTCCCTGCCATCGCCCAGAGCTATGTCGGTTGGGAGATTCCTCAAACCGTCTTTCAGCTCATCCTCACTTATTTTTATTATCCTTTTCGTATCCAAGCAGAGAACTCCCAAATCAAGAGCAAGTTCAAAAGCTGCCTTCCAGAACTCGTCGGCCAAGTCGCTGCTCGCTGAAATGGGGTTTTCTGGGGTGCAAGTTCCTTTGAGGCCGTGCTCCGTTAACTTCTCTTTCACTTTCCCAGGAACAACCCTTTTATCCCATTCCGCCGTGTCGCAAGCCGGGCCTTCAAAAACTCGGTCCAGAATATCAATAATTCCTAGGGTCAAACTTTCACCTCCTTATTCTCCCACCAATATGGGTTCTGCCAGCGGTTTTGACGGTTTTTCCTCCATTAGCCGTTTGCAGAGCGTGACGGCATCTTCGGAATATTTACCCAACCCATCGGCGCCGATGCCTTTCGCCCAGTCGGGCGTTATAGGACCGCCTCCAATGATTATGTAATATTTGTCCCTGGTTCCTTTGTCCACAAGG
>JBDRCL010000020.1:0-2313 GCA_043821745.1 Methanobacteriota archaeon
CCCTTGCCAGCGCTGACGCCACCGCATCACGGGGGGAGAGGGGATTGCAGCTCGTGATCGCGACTTTGGCCCCGGCCGCGACCAGGGTCCTGACCAGCACCGCGGTTTTCGCCTCGGTGTGAAGCGCCGCCCCGACCGTAAATCCTTTTAGTGGTTTTTTCTTCGAGAGCTCGCGACGAATCTGGTTCAAGACTGGCATGTGGCCCTCCACCCAGTCTATCATCTTCTTCCCCTGAGGGGCAAGCCTGATGTCCTTGACCTTGTAACTCATTTTTTCCCGCTCCATCTCTCCAACAAATCATCTGATATTCTCTGCGCCTGCTCTAAAACTTTTTTCTCGTCAAGCGACAGCACTTTGCGGTCCTCCATCAGCACCTTCCCGTCGACCACCATCGTGTCAACGTCGCCGCCAGTGGCGCTGTAAACCAGGTGGGAGATGATGCTGTGGATGGGCGTGAGGTGCGGCTTTTTTAGGTCGACGATTATCAGGTCAGCCTTCTTGCCAACCTCGATGGAGCCTATCTTGTTCTGAAGCCCGAGAGCCACGGCGCCGTTTATCGTGGCCATCTCCAGGGCCGACGCCGCCGGGACCACCACCGGGTTCATCTTATGGACCTTGTTGAGCAACGCCGCGGCTTTCATCTCCTTGAACATGTCCAGGGAGTTGTTCGATGCCGCGCCATCCGTCCCGAGTGCGACTGGGATTCCGACGGCGAGCATCTCCGGGATGGGGGCAACGCCGCATCCGGTCTTCATGTTGCTCACGGGGTTGTGAACGGGCTTGACGCCTCGGTCGCGCAATATGCTGACCTCGTTTTCGTTGACCCAGACGCAGTGGGCGGCCAACACCTCGGGCCCCAGAAAACCTATCGAATCCAAGTACTCGACCGGCCGCTTGCCGTATTTTTCCGCTACCTGCTTCAGCTCGTCGCGGCTCTCCGCTAGGTGGATGTGGATGCCAACCCCGAACTTCTTCGCCAGCTCCTTTGCCTCTAGAAGGCACTCCCTCGAGCAGGTGTATGGCGCGTGCGGCCCGAACATGGTCAGTATCCTGCCATTGGCCTTGCCCTGAAAGTTCTTGACAAAGTCCTGAGCAATGCGGACCTCGCTTTCTCTCTTCTTCGGGTCCCACATATCTATCATGCCGTAGGAAAGCACACCCCTGATGCCGGCTTCGTCGACGCCGCGGGCGACCTGTTCCATTTTAAAATATTGGTCGGCGAAGCAGGTCGTCCCGGACTTTATCATCTCGAGACAGCCCAGTTGCGCCCCGACCTGGCAGTCCTTGTCCTTCATGTTCTGCTCGATGGGCCAAACCTTCGTCGTGAGCCATTCCATCAGCGGCATGTCGTCGGCCAAGCCCCGCAGCAGGACCATCGGGAGGTGGGTGTGCCCGTTGACCAATCCTGGGAGCACGACCTTGCCACGGGCATCGATTACCCTGTCCGCCTTATCCTTGAACTCCGCGCCGACCGCTACGATCTTGTCGCCCTCGACCGCCACGGAGCCCCGCTCGATAACCTGACGGCCGGAGTTCATGGTGACTACGCGAGCATCCTTGATCAGTATATCAACCAAAATTTCACCTAACCCTTCAGCGCCTTTGCTATCGCCCGCCCGAACTCGCGAGCGGCAGCCGGACCGTTGGCCGTTATGATGTTGCCGTCCGCCTCGACCGGTTTTCCCGTGTAGGCGGCCCCCTTGTTCACAATATCCTTCACATACTCACCAGGGAACACCGTCGCGCGCTTCCCCTTGAGCAACCCCGCGTTCGCGAGGACCACCGGCGCGATGCAGATGGCGCATACTTTCTTGCCCCTCTTCGAGGCTTCCCTGGCGATCGACAACGCACGGTCGTCCTTGAAGTAGACAGCTGAACCGGAGCCGCCGACGAAGACCACTGCGTCGTAATCGTCAACCTTTACCTGGTCAAACCTGATGTCGGGCGTGACCTTTGCGCCGAGCATGCCCTTGGCCTCGGTAGTTTTCGTGCTCGCTATCCTGGTCTCCACGCCGGCCTTATCCAACTCCTCCTTGGTGTGCAGGAGCTCCTCGTCCCTGAAGTTCTCGGGCGCGATTACCAGCAGGGCTTTTTTGGACATATCAACCACCGAAATAATTGTGGTTGAGAAGCTAAAAATAACTGCCGACCTCTCAAATTTAAATCAATCCCACCCAAGTGAGAAGGGTGAGAAAGTGGCGAAGTTCTACATAACCACTCCGGTTTACTACATAAACGCGGTGCCGCACATCGGGCACGCCTACACCACGATAATGGCCGACGTCCTCGCCCGCTGGCACAGGCTGCGGGGC
>JBDRCL010000021.1:0-13826 GCA_043821745.1 Methanobacteriota archaeon
ACAATCGATGATGACGGCAAAATCGTGGCATCTGACAAGCCCATCATGCCGGCCTGCTCCAGGATAGTGGGCGTTGCCAAGGACGAAGAGTTTGAAAAGCTACTGGGCTAACGCTGGGGCAGCCAGATCACTTCGCCAATGCGAGCAGCGCCACCCGTTCTAGTATTATCTTCTGAATCGGCGCCACGGTAATTTCAGCCTGAGATATCGAGAATACTTTTTGCAGCTCCGGGATTTTTTCCCTCTTCAGCTCCATCAGAGAGTTATCCCAGCCAGCTGCAGAATTCCGGAATATTTTCGACACTGCGCCTCTCACCTGCTCACTCGATGTACCAACGGACACTATTGCCAAGACGACCGACCCGCTGCGCACGCCCATCTTCTCGAAGGCCCGGCTTATCTGGCGCTCCGCTGCCGTCCAGCAAATCAGCTCTATTGCAAGCGAGCCAGCAAACCCGGTCTTGTTCTCATTCGCAATGATGGCCAAACGCGCAGCATGGACGAGATGCTCAGCGCCGGCCACGTGTGAAGCGTCGACGGCCTGCGTGACCGTGCCCTCCTCCCTGTCAACCGCGGCCAGCTTTTCCAAAAATCCATCGACATTTTCCACAAGGAAAACTCCGGAAGCTAGCCCAACGACCCTAACGCCGAAAGGGCCTTTGACCTTGAAAGTCTCCACCCGTCGCGGAAGGCTCATAAGTGTTCGCCTCAAGATATTTCACGATTATAATGCGGTCTGCAGCTTATAAGATGAGGATAGAGGACGTCGCGCTGGGGCAGTACGTGCGCTCTCCGGACGGCACGGAGCCGAGCTATCTCCTGACTCCCTGGGGCGAACAGGTCAGCCGCGTGAGGGTGATGGGCACAGTTGTCGACAAGTTCATCAGAGATGACCAGAACTATGCCACGCTCAGGATAGACGATGGGAGCGAAACCGTGGGCCTACGGGCCTGGCAAGAGGGTGTGAAAGAACTAGACAAGTTTGAGATTGGCAACACCGTCGACGTCATCGGCAGGGTGCGGGAGTTCAATGGGGAGATATACCTCATCCCTGAGCTCATTATCAAGGTCGAGGACCCGAACTGGGAACTAGTCAGAGAACTCGAGATAATCGCCGCGAGAAGGGAAGCACTAGCGAGCGGGGTGCGGCCGAAAGTCACGAAGCTGGAGCCGCGGTATCTAAACATAAAACTGCCGCAGACGGCTGGCGATGCGGAGCCATCGGAGGCAGACGAGGAGCCGCTTCCGATCATCCCCGACGAAGTGAAGAAGAGGGTAGTCATCGCAATCGAGAAGCTCGACACCGGGTCCGGCGTGGAGCCGGTCCGCATGTCCAACGAGCTGAACATGAGCTTGTCCCAAGTCAACGACACCTTGCGAGTGTTGTTCGTCGACGGTGACGTATTTGAGCCCACACATGGTAAGTTCAGGTTGACAAGGTGAGAATATGGAAGACTCATACGAAAAACTACTCGAACGAGCGATAGAACAGGTCCCCAAGGCCGTCTTCGAGAGCGCCCGTTTCCAGATACCGGAGGCTGAGGTCTCGACCGTGGGGAACCGCACCATACTGAGAAATTTCAAGGTCATCGCCGAGGCCTTCAACCGGGAGCCGGAACATTTCATGAAGTACCTCCTGAGGGAGCTCGGAGCCGCTGGCGACATCCAAGGGGCGCAGGCGGTGTTTCAGGGAAAGTTCCTAGCGACCAACGTCCAAGATCGAATCCGCCGCTACACCGAGGAATTCGTGCTCTGCAGGGAATGTGGTAAGCCTGACACCAAGCTGGAAAAGCGAGAACGCATCTACATACTCAGGTGCGAAGCCTGCGGGGCGCGCATGTCGGTAAGGGGAGTGTAAGGCCTGCCCCTCCTGAGGATCGTACAAACCCAAAGCGAGAACCTCGTAGTCATCTGCGACAAGGAACTCTTGGGAAAGAAGTTCAAGGACCGCAAGCTCAAGATCGAGGTGAAGGAGACTTTTTACCGCGGGAATGAGGCGAGCGTTGAGAAGTGCATAGATGCCCTGCGCAACGCCACTATCGCCAACATGCTCGGCTCGACAGTCGAATGCGCGGTTGAGGCTGGAATCGTGAACCGCAGCAGCGTGCTCGATATAAAAGGGGTGAAGCACGCTCAGATTGTGAGACTTTGAACTTGGGAACATGACAAAATCAATAAACTATCACGCTTCTAACGGTCGGGAGCTTTCTCAAGGCCTCTATGACTACTCCATTTACTGGTTCGTCCGTGATGATAGTGAGTTTCGGCTGCGGCACGAAGTTCGGGTCATCTGACACCGACTGCCGTATGCTGAGGCCGAACTTTGAAATCACACCCGAGACCTCCTTCAATATCCCCGGCCTCGCCGCGTCCTCTGGAATTATCTCGATGACGCCTAGCCCGAGCTGCTGTGCAAAGCCCTTCAGGTAAGCGATGGGCTCCAAGTTCTCGAAGATGTCACGGAGCCTCTTGTCCTTGAGTATATGTTGAGCAGTGAAATCAACCACCCTGCGGTCAACCCCCGCCTCCTTCGCTATCTGCACAGCTGGAATCCTGATACCGCCGCACCCGATTTCGCCGTTTTCCGTAACCCTCAACCCGTACTTGAACATCACTCGCGCAACGCTCATCTGTGCCGGATAATCCTTGAAAGCATTCTGAACCCTGTTCCAAAATCCAACGCCGCCTATGTGCGCCCGTTCCTCGCCAACCATCTGGGCCATGACGAGCCTCATGACGCTCTCGATAAAATCGACATCGACGTCCAGTTCTCGCGCCAATGCTCGAGCGCGGTCTATCACGGCCCGCTCCCGAACCTCGTCCCTCACCCCGACTTTGAGCTTCCTCTTTAGCGAAACGATGTCGGCGGAAAGCTTGAGACGTTCCGCAAGCAAGCTCACGAGCTTCTTGTCTATCTCGTCTATATTCTGACGTATTTCCTTAAGCTCGACGCCGCCCATCAAATTCCCTCAACCCTTGCACCTTCTACTGAGGGCATCGTTATTATTATCCTTCCACGCCAATCCCGCCACGCCTTTGTTATAGCGACGACGTCGTCAGGCCTAGCAACGGCAACAGTGGCCGACCCAGTCCCGGTCAGGCCGGCCGCCAACGCTCCCTTTGACATTGCCTCGACGGCTATCATAGGGTCATGTCCGAGGGTAGTTGAGTACAACAACCCGTTTATCGTGAGCGCCTTCCAAACATCTCCGCGCATGGCCATTCCATGTACAGACTCAATCGGCCCACGGATGTGCGCCAAGTCCGCCGAGCTTGATTTGGAGGTGTAAAATTTTGCCAGCGGCACATGAATCAAGACCTTGAGTCTGGGGTCAACCTTGAACCGCCTCAATATCTTCCGCTTCAGATTGTCTGTCACCACGCCATAACCATAGAAAGATGCTGCTGCGTCGTCGAGGGCTCCCGTTATCGTCACCCCTGCTTCGAATGCCGAATCTATACCTAGGTCGAGCACGAGCTTTGGTTTTGATTTCCTACCGAGCGCCGCAAAAGTCGCCAAGACGGCAGCGTTCGCCGCTGCGCTGCTGCTGGACAACCCGACCGCGATCGGTATGTCGGAACTGGTCTCAACAAGCGCTCCATAATTTTTTCTAACACCAAAATTTTCAAGCACTCTACGAACGCAAATCTCAATCAGCTTTGGGCTTTCCTTCCCTTCGCCCAAAACATGACCCCTTTATTTTCAAACCCTTCGTGAGCTCGACTCTTGCCCTGACCCTAAGATCCACTCCAAAAGCAGCGCCCTTACCGGCCGCAATCGCGTTGACCACAGTGGCGGAAGCGCAGGCAGAAGCAACACCCACTCCCTCGCCCAATATAGCACCTCTTCATTCGAACCTAACTGGGTCAATCTTCCCGGCACGGAGCATCTGGTCCGCCAGGACAAGCGCCAGCATCGCCTCGGCCACAGGGACTATGCGGGGGCATATGTTCGGGTCGTACCGACCCTTGAGCCTCATCTCGGTCTCCTTCATCCTTGACAAATCGACAGTGCGCTGAGATTTTGAGATGGATGGAGTGGGTTTGACTGCTATGCGCACCACGATCGGCATCCCGGTTGAAATACCGCCCAATATCCCGCCCATGTTGTTGGTCTCAGTGGCGACCTTTCTGCCCCTCATCACGATAGCATCGTTTGTCTCCGAGCCGCGCATGCGAGCAAGCTTGCATCCCCCACCTATTAGCACGGCCTTAACAGAGCCTATTGACATCATCGCACCAGCTATTTCCGCGTCGAGCTTGTCAAAAACTGGCTCGCCTAACCCTACTGGAACTCCAAGTGCTTGAATCTCAACTATGCCGCCAGTGCTGTCTCCTTCGGCGGCTGCCCGTAGTATCTCGTCCTTCATCAACTCGGCTGTTGCTGGGTCCGCGCACCTTATCGGATTTTGTTCGACGTTCCTTCTAATCTCCGCAGGCGTTAGCTGCCGCTCGACTGCTACGCCAGCCGCTTCGACAGTGTGGCCTAAGATCTCAATCCCCTTGGCAGCAAGAAGTTTCTTTGCGATGGCACCGGCGGCCACCCTGCCGATTGTCTCGCGAGCAGCACTTCGACCGCCGCCCCTGTAGTCGACATGGTCGAACTTTAACCAGTAAGTGAGGTCAGCATGGCCTGGCCGAGGTTTTGTCTTTACTTCCTCGTACGGCCGCGAGTCCACGTCAAGGTTTCTAACCAGCATACTTATTGGTGTGCCCATCGTCTTGCCCTTGAAGACCCCTGAGAAAATCTCAACCTTGTCTTTTTCCCTACGAGGGGTCGTCAAGACCGATTGCCCGGGGCGACGACGATTAAGCTCGCGCTGGACATCGACCTCGCTCAGCTGCATTCCAGCCGGAACTCCGTCGACGACCACTCCGACCGCCGCGCCATGGCTCTCCCCGAATGTCGTTATCCTGAAAACCTTGCCGAAAGTGTTTCCACCCATCACCACACCAATTGGAATCCGCGATTTTAGTCTATAAATCACACCCCAAACGACGTTCGCGGCGCAAAAAATTGCCGAAATTTTTCCAAAAACTGAATATCACAAAGCGTGGACGCATGTCTCGCGGACCCTGCTCTTGAAGTACGGCTCGCGCCGGTCGATTGCCTCGACGAAGGCCTTTCTCGCACCCTCGTCATCGCCTGTCCGAACGTGCGACAGCAGGTCGACTAAGTTATCGTTGCGCATCAGGCAAGGCTTAAGATAACCATCTGGCGTCAGCCTCAGTCGATGGCAGCTGGCGCAGAATTGTGTGTTGTGCATAGGGCGCACCACCTCTATCTCCCCGCTCGGTAGGACGTACCTCTTCCGGGATTGCATTAGGCGACGAGTCTTGACGACAATAGCCTTCGCAGCAAGTTCCCGCTCTACCTCGTCAAAGCTCTTGTGGTGGGTCTTGAAGTCATCGCCGTTCAGGTCCACAAGCTCTATCAGCTGCAAAATCATGCCACGCTCGGACGCGAATTTGATCATCGGGTCAATCTCCCCCTCGTTTATCCCCCTGAGCAATACCATGTTCAACTTGACTGGAGTTAGTTTGGCTTCAAGAGCCGTATCAATTCCGTCCAGAACTTTTTGCAGCGAGCCATTATGTGTGATCTTGGCGAACTTCTCATCGCTGAGGGTGTCAAGGCTGATGTTGACCCGATTGAGCCCCGCCTCCGACAGTTCGTGCGCCCTGTCCGAGAGGAGAGCACCATTCGTGGTCATCGAGACCTCTCTGATCCCTGGTTTCACTGAAGCGGCCACAATGTCCACTATATCCTCGCGCAGGAGCGGCTCCCCGCCGGTGATCTTTATCTTCTCGACGCCGAACTTTGAAGCAAAACCGATAATGTCGCTTATCTCCTCGGGCGTCATCTCCCGCGAGCTCTCCGGACATCCTTCGCGGTGACAGTAAAAGCAGTTGAAGTTGCAGTTCTCGGTCACCGAGACCCTGAGCCCCTTGACCGAACGACCGAACCTATCAAGCATGCTTGACCACCTTTACCTCGATCTGCTCGCCCTTTGCACCCTTGAGCGAGGACGTCATTCCTCTAACCGCCCCAACTAAAATTTTTTGTGCGAACAGATTGAGCGGGATTTGCCTGCCATCGATAGTCACCTTCACTTGGCTTTGCAAGGTTTGACAGGCGTCCCAACGCGTTTTGCCGGAAACTACAGCGGCCGCAAAATTTTCGCAACTCTCGAACCCGCAATGCTTGCAGTTAAGACCGGGCAACGGGGGATAGGCCTTCTGTTCCACGATGTCGACTATTTTCTTCACCTGCCCAAAACCGAAGGTTGGAATTCGGATACACCTTGACCCGACGCAGGCGATGGTGAACTCGTCGACGAGCCTTTTGGCCTCGACCTCATTTTTTGCGACCACAATTTTCGCCAAACCCTTAAATTTCTTGAAGCCCTCTACAATCACAAAATCCAACCCAGATAATCCTTCCAATATTTCCTCGAGCCTGGCCGAGCGCCTTTCGATCTTTGCGACCTCCCTCGGAGCCAGCGCCACCACAATCCTCGCCCCGGCACGAGCATGGGTCCAAGTGTCCTTACCAGATTGGTCGATGGTAAAGTCCTTTTCCGGGATGTGCTTGACGGTTCCAACAAGATATCCACGCCTGACAAGTTCGCGAAGGATTGCTACCACGACCTTGGTCTTGCCTGCCTTATGAAAGCCAGTAACCGACAAAGCCCTAATCATGTCTGAGCCCCTCAAATAGTTTTACTTCCACATTCTCTCCTTCCTCGACAAGCTCCCGCTCGAGCGGCACTTCGATGTAGCCGTCTGCGGTTGAGAGGGATGTTATCGCACCCGAGCCTTTAAGGATTGGCTCCGCGAGATGCTGACCATCTTTTTCAATCAATTTAACGGGTACCAACTCCCGCCTTCCCCGCGAGGACAGGACTCTGGAAGCGAGCTTTGCTCTCACAATATAGAGCTTCTCCCTTAGAACTCCTGAAAGCTCATGCAGGTAATCGGCCACGAGCTGGTCGAATACCATAAGGGCGGATACAGGGTACCCGGGCAGGCCAAATATCGGCTTTTTATTGACCACCGCTATGAGCGCTGGCTTGCCCGGTTTCATGGAGAGACCATGAACTATCACGCCGGGTCTTCCCATGCCGTCGATTACTTTAGGCGAAATGTCTCCAGCGCCAACTGACGTGCCACCGGATATCAACACGATGTCGGAGACCTTCAACCCTTTGCTCACCGCAGCTTTGATTTTTAACGCTACGTCTGGGGCGATTCCGATAAAAATAGGTTCAGCGCCGCAAGCTCTGACTGCCTCGATGAGCGATGAGCTGTTAACATCATAGATTTTTCCCGGCTTCAGCTTTTCACCAGGTTTCACCAGCTCTGAACCGCTCGATATTATCGCGACCTTCGGCCTGCGCCTAACCTTGATTTTCTTGACCCCCACCGCTGCCAAAACTGCAATGTCAATCTTTGTGATCCGTTTTAATCGTTTCATGACCACTTGTCCTTTTTTTATGTCGGACCCGCGCTGAGAAACGTTCTCGCCGGGTGATACCGCCCTGTAAACGACCAACTTTTTGTCCTTCGCAACGGCGTACTCCGACATCACTACCGCGTCGGGACCCTTGGGCAACGGTGCGCCGGTTGATATTTCCGCACAAGAACCTTTTTTGAGCCTAATTTTCGGCCATGTCCCCGCCATGATCCGGCCGACCAACTTGATCTCGACGGGCGAATTTTCCGCGGCGCCGAAAGTGTCGGAAGCTATGACGGCATAGCCATCGTAAGTTGCCCTTTCGAAAGGCGGAACGTCTATCTTCGATATCACATCAGCTGAGTTGACTTGGCCGACTGAACCTGAAACCGGCACTACGACGTCTCGCGGCTCGGCTCTCCACTTTTTATTCAGCGTGGCCTTCGCCGCTTCCAGCGTGACAACTCGCATGAACTTGGACATGGTATCGCTCACTATTAATCAATAAAGGTTGTAATTTCCCTTTTGGTTAAACGAAATCAATTAACAAAAACGAGTATTAATCCGGAACAATCAAAAAATCCACCACAGGTAATATTTATAAAGGGGCGCGGTTATTTTTTTCTGTGTGATAAAATGGCGGAAGACGCTAACCCTTTTGATGCGGTAGTTGAACAACTAGACATAGTTGGAAAAATATTGAATTTGAATCCAAACGTCGTAGACGCTCTGAAACACCCACGCCGCATAATAATTGTTTCCGTTCCCGTGCGAATGGACAACGGCGAGACAAAGGTGTTTACAGGGTATCGTGTCCAGCACGAAATGGCCAGAGGACCTTACAAAGGCGGCATAAGGTACTCACCGAAGGTCGACCTTAACGAGGTCAAAGCCCTCGCGGCCTGGATGACCTGGAAATGCGCTGTAGTGGACATCCCATACGGCGGAGCCAAGGGAGGCGTGGCATGCAATACGAAGGAGATGTCAAAGGGCGAAATCGAGAGATTAACGCGACGTTATACTGCAATGATCATGAACGACATAGGCCCCTACAAGGATGTACCCGCTCCCGACATGTACACGGACTCACAAACGATGGCCTGGATCATGGACACCTACAGCCAGTTCAAGGGATACCTAGTTCCCGAAGTTGTGACCGGGAAACCGATTGAAGTCGGAGGGTCTGAGGGAAGAAAGGAAGCCACCGGACGCGGTGTAGCAATTTGTGCAAGGGAAGCTGCTAAGCATCTAGGGATGAAAATGAAAGGCCTGCGAGTAGTGATTCAAGGATTCGGAAATGTTGGCTTGTATGCAGCAAAAGTGTTGCAAAGCATGGGCTGCTCCATCATGGCAATAAGCGATTCAATTTGCGGCGTTTACAATCCGAACGGGATTGACTTGGATGCTGCGAATAAACACAAGCAAGAAACCGGGAAGCTTCGTGGCCTGCCAGACTGCACGGAAGTTTCAAACGAGAAGCTGTTGGAGATAGATTGTGACATATTGGTACCGGCAGCAATTGAAAATGTCATAACCGAAGCTAATGCCGACAAGATAAAGGCCAAGATTGTAGCGGAGGGAGCGAACGGGCCGTGTACGCCGAAGGCAAGGGAAATTATGCACAAGCGAGGGATCCTGGTCGTGCCAGATATACTTGCAAACGCCGGCGGAGTAACCGTCAGTTACTTTGAGTGGCTCCAGAACATCCACCGTGATCACTGGGATGAGGCTACTGTCAACAGGAAACTTGAAGAGAAGCTTGTCAAAGCCTTCCAGGCCGTCATGGAAACATCTGAGCAATACAAGATTGACACAGCAACTGCTGCCTGTGTCCTCGGAATCAAACGAGTTGTAGATGCCATCGATAAACTCGGACTATTCCCGTAAGGGGGCAAACTAGCAATTAAACTCAAAAATTACTGGGTTTTTAACAAAGATTTGGAGAATCAAGCTGCATTTACAGTGTAGTCCATAAAAATTTGCATGGACCTTTGGAAATATGTAAAAAGCACCCACATGAACCAATATTACCTCGTTTAAATCGAGAAATACCGAAAAATTTAATATTAAAGACTTTATGAGATTAGATTGCGGGGACAAGCCGATAGAACAGGCTAAACTCCACCTAAGGGTGCGGGAGAGCCACTGAAAAACTCAGCGCTGCTGGGGGAGGCCGTGGATAAGGCGCGTGGCAGTATGCGTCGAAGCATGGATGTCGGATAAAGATCTCGCGACGAAAGCGCGGTAAGGGTAACCGATCCGCCGCGGAGTAGCTTCGTGATCGTCCCCGCACAAAACACTTTCTAAGCTTACAAGACGTTGTCTCCAGCAGTATTGTATCTTGCAATGTTGTAACGCTAAGCTTGTACAACAAGAAATTCAGAGCGCGGGTAGCAAAACGTTGCGCTCCCAGTCGCTGACTTGCCCCTTGTAATCGTCCCACTCTTTCTCCTTTACGTACAGGAAATGCTTGAAGAGGTGCTCCCCGAGGGCCTCCCTTATCAGCTCACTCTTGCGCATGCTATCGAGCGCCTGCCCTAGGTTCTCTGGCAGCGATTCTATGCTCAAAGCCTCGCGTTCTTCCGCACCCATATGGAATATGTCCTTTTCAATCGGCTCGGGAGGCTCTATCTTGTCCTCTATTCCTTTTAACCCGGCCGCTAGCATCACTGTGAACTGGAGATATGGGTTGCCAGCTGGGTCCGGGTTGCGCAGCTCAATACGCGTATGCGATTCCCTGCCGGCTGGAACGCGGATGTAAGCGCTCCGGTTCCTGTTAGCCCATGAGATGTAAACAGGCGCCTCGAAACCGATCACCAACCTCTTGTACGAGTTTACCGAGGACGCCAATATGGCGCAGTTCTCCTTCGCATACTTCAGGAGGCCACCTATGAAGTAAAGCGCGTTCTTGCTGAGCTTGTAAGGTCCCTTTTGATCGTGAAATACGTTCTTGCCTTCCAGAGTCGTCAGCGACTGGTGAACGTGCATCCCGGAGCCACAGACGCCGTAGATGGGCTTTGGCATGAAAGTCGCGTAGAGCCCGTGCCTGTGCGCAGTGTTCTTGGTAACATACTTCATCATGGCAACGCGGTCGGCTGAGGACATCGCGTCCGTGTACATGAGGTCTATCTCATGCTGCCCGGGGGCGACCTCGTGGTGTGAAGCCTCGACATCGAACCCCATTGAGTTCAGGTAGTTAACTATCTCCTTGCGAACGTTGTCATCTCGGTCGCGCATGAGATCGAAATAGCCTCCTGAATCAGACGGCTTGGTTGTGGGCATGCCATCATCGTCGAGCTTGAAGAAGAAGAACTCGTACTCGGGAGCTGTGTTGAATATCCAACCCTTTTTCTTGGCCTTTTCTAGCTGCCGCTTGAGCGCCGCGCGTGGGTCTCCAGCGAAGGGATTTCCCTCGTGGTCGAAAACGTCGCAGACGATGCGGGCGGTCCTCATATTGTCCTGCAACCATGGAATGACTACAAAAGTCTCAGTGTCCGGCTTGAGCCGCATGTCGGACTCCTCGATCGTTGCGTATCCCAACACCGACGAACCATCGAAGAAGACCCCCTCATCCAAGGCCTTTTCGAGCTTCGTGGTCGGAATGGTTACGTTCTTCACAGTGCCCAAAATGTCCGTGAACTGCATCTGTACGAACTTTATGCCTTCCTTCTTCACGGCCTGCATTATCTCGGCTTTTGACATGACCTCAACCCCACTCATCTCCTAGTCATTTGTATTTATATCTGGTGATTGTGTATGGTAAAAAATACAATTATTTTGAGCGGTCGAGCTCAACCCTCGTTCTCCGATGCTATCACCCTGCCGCCGTAAAGCTCGTTGAGCGTCAACTTCAAGACCCCGTTCTCCCTGTAGATGTAAAACGAAAATCTCTCAGCAAAATAATTATCGTTGAGCTCATTCTCAAACGCCACGATATCCGACGCATGTAGAGCCTGACTGTAGGCAAAGTTCGCGAGGTAAAGCATCCTCCCGTAGCGCGGGGCGACTCCAGCGTCGAGCTTCACCCCGAAAGCCTTTGAACCCATCACGTGCTTGAAGCTTGCATTCAGGTAGCCATAAGCGCGAACCCCGCCATCAGGGAGCCACTCCACCCTGAGGGAGTTATCATCGCTAAACGGGACGTATATCTCATCGAAGTTCGAGTACGACCAACCTGCGGCTATGCGTTGGTTGAAGTATGTGCGCATGCGGGCCTCCACGTCGGCTTTCGTCCCGGCAAATTTACCCACCTCGAACATCGCGGCCGAGATGGCAGTCCCGAGTGAATCGTTTAACTCCGCCTCGACCGCGGACGACACCGCCTTGGTCGTGTCGACAGCCATCCTCTGCTGAAGGGCGTTCATCTGGCGAAGGTAACCGGACTCAAAGGTGTTGAGGGCTACAACTCCTGACAGTATAACAAACACAGTGAATATCGCCAACATCTCGGCCGAACCTCTTTGCTCTTTCCCCATATTATCAACCCGACTTGAACATCGTCAGGGAAGCGTCCGCTTGAGCCACCCTGTTTTCACCTGCCTCCGCGATTATGATGGTAACCCGGCCCGAGAAAGTAAACTTCTCAACATCCGCTGATGGTGTCCCGATGTCGCTCGGGTAGACTTGCACCCAGGATGAATTCTCGTGCGTGAGTTCAATAATGACGGCATAACCAGGAGAACGAAGGTACGACAAGGCGTCGTCAACTCTCGAGCGCAAGTATTCCCCTGGAACTACCTGCGGGGTCACGCCAATCACGTTTTCAGCAAGCGCCCCCAGATAGCTGAGCGAGTAGTTCTCCACACGAGAGAGTTCAAGCGTCCTGTAGAGGTACTCCGTTTTCAGCTGAAGCTGCCTGTTGGTTGCTGAGTTTATTGTATCGAACCTGTAGCTGTGCAAAAGCACGCCCGCGAAGATAACTATCAAAAACATGAAAGCTATCGACAGAACATCGCTTACGCCTCTGTCGTCCCTCGATAATTTACGTCTCATCAAGCGCGCCATACTTTCACCTCCATCTTGGCGTAAGTGAGGCGCCCGTTTTCATAAATGGTGACCGGCACTGATAGCGCGCTAACGGGTCTGCCATCGGGAGGCGATGGGCCGTACGGGCCGAGCACGACTTCTGTTTCTTGGTTGTAAGTTATTTTTATTTGGAATTCGAAGTTGTCGCCTCCGACCTCACGCATGAAATCCAGCGACGATATCTCGTCAGAATCCACTACGTACTCGCGCGTGCGAGAACCTTCCTCAAGCGCCAAGCTGTTGAGGACAAGATCGTTCGTTATCGTGGATGTCGTGTCGACGAGCCCCGCAGTCGAAAGCATCGACTGATATTGGCTGTACGCTGAAACCAACAGGGCGATGAAAACCACCGCCAAGAGAATCGCCAAAACCGACTTGAATATCCTTATTAAATCCGTGCTACCACCAGCCTGCCATCACGGACGGATACAGAGAGATCGTGGCTGCCAGGTCCAAGCTCTGGCGAATCCTCGGAGAAAAATAAGACGAACCCGCTTTCGGGAATGCTGTAGTTATCAACGAAGATTCGATTTTCCAGGAATGTCATGCGATAGTTCCCGGGTATGTTTATCCTGACGTTCTGCGTGCCCCCAGCTGATATCACCGTCCCGCAAGCGTCGGCCACATCCAATGCAGCCCCTCTGGCCGTGCTTTCGTCGAGAGTGCCGCGAATTAAAAAGTAGCCGAACATCCCGACTGATATCGCGAACGCGCTTAGAATAACTAGCCCCAGTATGCGCAGAGCTGGCATGCGAATCTAGGCCACCGTCAGTTCAAACGTCGCTGTCTGCTCGACCGAGTCAGGACCTGTCGCCTTTATCGTTATGGTGGTCTTACCGCGCGCCGCCGAACTGTCGACTGTAATCATCATCGTGGAGCCAAAGCTTGGTGTTCCGCTGCTCGGAGCAAAGCTCACGGTGACCCCTGTCGGCTGACCCGTCGCTGTAAGCGTGACGCTCTTATCATAGGTGCCGATTCGCTGAACCGACACGCTCAAGCTCAAGGTGTTGACGTTGTCACTTGGCCTGTCCACGGTAGCGCTCGTGGGAGAAACGCTGACGGTGAACGACAGCATTCCTGTCGCGCCCTTACCGGCCCAAGTGTAAACTGCGTAGCCTATCCCCAATCCTATAACCAGGAGCACTATGCCGGCGAATAGCTTCATTGCAAGCGGTTCGACGCCCCGCTGATCAAGTCTCTTTACCACTCAACCACCCCCGACCGTTATTAACGTTAGCAAGAAGCTCGTGACAGTAAATATAGTTGCCGAAACGATGACCGACTTTGCCGCCGACGACCAGAGCTCGACCCGGTCGCCGCCAGCCCGGATGTTCGCTATGTATCG
>JBDRCL010000022.1:0-2339 GCA_043821745.1 Methanobacteriota archaeon
GTGTGATTTCCATTACATCAGTCGGGTTTGATGTTTCCGAGCTAATAGCTACGAGTGAACACGCGTTTTTGGTTTTCTCCTTGGGATTTACACCCAAATCAGGGCAGGTATTTGTGTACTCTTACCCAAAGCGGTTTCTCGACCGCCTCGTCGCACCTTGAACATCTGCTCGTCGTCCCCCTCGGCTCGACCTTCACGACCCACCTACCAGCTCTCTCGGCCTTGTAGGTGAGCATGTGGAGGAATGTGGCCCAAGCGGCGTCCGCGCGGTTCTTGCCGTTGTGAGCCATCTTGATAAGTTCTTTCACATCAAGGTTCTCAACCGCTATGAAATCATGGCTACTAATGTAGTGGTGCGAGAGCTTGTGGAGAAAGTCAAGACGCTGGTTGCGAATCCTCTCGTGCGTCCGTGCAAGTTTGATTCGCTGCCTCTCTCGATTTTTTGATCCTTTCTGCTTCCTCGAAAGTCTGCGCTGCTCCTGCTTCAGTCTTTGCTCGGACTTGGAGATGTTGTGAGGATGCTCGACAAAATTTCCATCTGTGTCCGCGACGTAGTGCTTGATGCCGAGGTCGATGCCGATGGGTTTAGAAAATTTTCCAGCTTTCAGTGTTTCCTTTACCTCGATGCTGAAACACGCGAACCACTTCCCAGAACGTTCTCGCTTGACGTGAATCTGCTTGACCTTGCCATCCATCTCGCGGTGCAACACGATTGGGATTGCGCCTATCTTTGATAGCCAAAGCTCCCCCCGCTTCTCGTGACCCTCCACGACCTTGAAACCTGACTGATTGTATGTGAACGACTTGAACCAGTCGCATCCCTTGAAGCGGAGTCTGCCGACCTTGCGCCCGTTTCGCTTCAGCCCGGTGAGGGTGCGGAGGTTCGAGTATAGCTGGTGAAGAATCATCTGTAAGACTTTCGAGTGCACCTGCCCTAGTTCTGGGTGCTCGCGCTTCAGCCCCGGTAGTGTGGCCTGAAGCTCGTAGCGTCGCGGGGTTTTGCCGTTCTCCCTTCGATTCAGCTGCTCTAAGATGTGGTTATATAGCCACCTACACGATTCGAGCGCGGCTAGGAGTTTCTGTTCTTGTGCCTGCGATGGGTAGAGCCTATATCGGTACGTCAGTTGCATCAGCACCCACCCTACGACCCCACGTATTTTTTCAACACGTCCAAACTTACCTTGCTAGTCGTGAGTATCGTCCAAATACCTATGCCCTTTTGGGAGAGGGGTCACCGAAAGTATTAGGCGGCTTTCACACTTTTCCTGAAGGAAGGGGACTTCCTGCCGCAAAGGTTAAACCCAAAACGCGAAACAGAACTTGACAGATATGAAAAAAAATAGTCGTTGGAAGACTCTTGTAGGGATGGTCGCTTCAGTTGTTGTGCTCGCCTTGGCCTTGAGCGCGTTCAGCTCAGCGCTCGGTTGGCCAACCTCGTTACTCACTTTCGGGATCATGGTCGTGGTCGCGTGGTTCCTTGCTGCAGGCGTAGGAGGGAAAATCGAAGGGGGAAGGTGGAGTGTGGCTGTTGCGACGTTGCTGGCGGTTGGGCTTGTTGTGAGTACGTTAGCAGTTAGCGTTCCATGGAATCTGAAATTGACGGACGAACAGGCCGTCGGAGAAAATGTGGAGTTCAAGATGGAGGCGAGCTTCACTTATCTAGGAAGTGAAAATAATATACCGATAGAAAATATTGCATTGCGGTTTCCCTGCCCTAATTTAGATAATAAAACAGAACAACTCCTCTTCAGCTTTTCTTGGATTCTTTACTGGCAAGACGACGACGGCACACTTCATCTTCAGGCAACAGATGAAAAGTTATATGAGTTCAAGGGGGAACGCACAGCTACACTTGGAATAGTACTGAGTGGAATCGAACCCACAATACATGGACCTAAACTTTATTATAATTTGGACATGCTTTACCCGCGGGAGGTTTTCTGGATAGAAGTTTTTGTTCTTACATCAGGTAAAGACTCGAAGAGAGTAAGTATTCTTGAGTTTGGGGAAAATCAAAGAACAGATGCTTATTATGCTCATTGGCCGCTAAAATCAGAATTTATTGATGTGTCATTTTGGGCTCAGCTATCTAAAAAAATCGACGAGGTTTATGAACCAATTGAAACTTTCAGTCGTGGTTTTGATAACGGATACCCTGGTTGGTATTGGCTATATTTTTAATTCTGTTTATCAAACGGCCAATTTTGTACAATAATTTCTGGTTTGTAAGTATAATCCCACGCATTTTGGTTCAAGTAGTTGAGCGTTCCGTCAGTCTTTGTTGGATGCAGATAATTTACTGCCCAGAAGCGAGTCAACTGGCCGCCCACAGTCCCGCC
>JBDRCL010000023.1:0-30622 GCA_043821745.1 Methanobacteriota archaeon
ATGCATATCTGGCACCCAGTGCACTTGTCCTTGTTCACAATTACCAAGCCGTCATCCCTCTTTTGCAGCGCCTCCTCGGGGCAGGCCTTTATACAGGGTGCGTCCTCGCAGTGCTTGCAGAAGACGGGGACGTAGTGCGTCTTCAGCTCGCCCTTGACCTTTTGTGGGCCTATTTTGAGCACTCGAATGGGCATCGGCCCGACGGGGAGGTTGAACTCCTGCTTGCAGGCAATCTCGCAGGAATGGCAGCCGATACATTTCTTCGTGTCGACTTGCAGTTTGTATCTTGCCATCCTCAAGCCTCCACCTTCGAGATCTTACAGACAGCGCCCCGTATCATCGGGCACCCGAATACCTTGTCATACGGCGGATACCTGGGCACGACCACGTTGACGTTGGACTCAAAGCATCCCCTGTGCGGGTCGTCCTTTCGCTCCGGGAACCACCAATGTGAGTCCGCGTTGACCACCTGGGGATGAACTCCCAACGTCAGCTTTGCCTTGAATTTAACTCTCTCCCCTTTGGCCTGCGGCGTTTCAATCCAGACCCAGTCGCCGTCCTTTATGCCCATGGGTTCGGCTGCTTCGGGGTTTATCTCAACCTCGGGGTCCGGCTGCAACTCTCGGATCCAAGGCAACTGTCGGCCGTAGCCGTGGAAAAACAGAACCTTTCTGCTGCCCGAGATGAATATGAATGGATACTCCTTCATCAGCTCAGGGGTGCTAACCGGGCCCATTGGCGGCTCCTCGTGGTGGGGCAAGGGGTCGAACCCGTTCTCCTCCAGCGTCTTGGAATAAAGTTCGACCTTACCGCTCTTTGTGCCGGGGAACTTTTTCAACCGCTTGTATTTTCCGGTTTCGAACGGGAACTTTAGGACTGTGCCGTGCTTTTGGAAAAACTGGTCGAATGTCAAGTCCAGCCTCTCGAGGCGATAATCGTTCCACTCCTTAGGGTTGTTCACCGGGTAAGCGCTCTTCAGGCCCAGCCTCCTCGCCAGCTCGATTGACACGTCCCTCTCGTCGCGGCACTCAGCTACTGGCTCGATCACCTTAGGGGCGACTCCGACGAAGCTCGGGTAATGAAGCTCGTGAACCAAATCCCTTTCCAGCCACGTTGCGGCCGGCAGGACGATGTTAGCAAAGCTGGCGGTAGCAGTCATCCAGAAATCAACCACTACCATGAACTCCAAGTTTTCCACATTTTTGGCCGTCTGTTTGCTCCCCTGCAGTCCCATGATCGGGTCGCTGACGACGAACATCCCTCTTATTCCGCCCTTGGGAATTGAGTCGAACGCCATAATGGGGTGGGAATCGTTCCAGGGGTTGGCGATGTCGTAGCCGAACGGGAATTCCTTAACACCGTACCTCTTCTGTTTCACTTCCTTGGGCAGCTTTTCTGCATAAAGCTTGGGGAATTCTATGTAGGCTGATTTGACTTTGCTAGTCGGGGAAGGAAACGGCAGAACGTTGCCGCCGGGAATGTCGAGGTTCCCAGTAATGCCGATCAGCATGTCCACGGCCCTGCAGGTCTGGAGGGCGTTGGTGTGCATGGTGACCCCCATCCTGTGGTGAAGGGAAGCGGGCTTGGACATGGCGTAGAGCCTCGCCGCCTCCACGATTTTCTCCTCAGGTATCCAAGTGATTTTCGAGACCTTATCTGGTGGATATTCTTGGACCCGCTTCTTGAGTTCCTCGAAGCCCACTGTCCATTCCGCGACGAACTCCTTGTCGTAGAGTTCTTCGTTGATTATGACGTTGAGCATCCCCAGCGCAAGCGCAGCGTCCGTCGCGGGCCTTACCTGCAACCAGATATCGGCCTTCGACGCCAGGTTGGTAAAGCGAGGGTCGACCACGATGAGCTTGGCACCTTTGTCAATCGCCTGGAGAATCTCCTGTCCCTTCGAACCGAGATGGGTCTCAAGCGGGTTTCCGCCCCAAATCAGTATACATTTGCTGTTTCTGTAATCGGGGCCTTTCTCCCATGTCAGCGCTTGCCCAAAAGTGAGGCCGTCGGCTATCCAGTTCGGCCGGATACAATACTGCGCGTCCGTCCCCAGCAAGTGCGGGCTCTTTATCGCGGTCAGCCAATCGACGTTGAAGATGATATTGTCCCTGTCCCCATCGCAGAAGACAAATGCCAGGGACTCTGGTCCGTACTTCTGGATCATCTCCTTGAACTTCTTGGCGATCTTGTCCATCGCCTCGTCCCAGGAGATCCTCTTCCATTCCCCGTTGGCCTGGCGCTCCATAGGGTAACGCAGCCGATCGGGGTGGTAAAGAAGCTGTTGGTAAGACATGCCCCTGACGCAGACGACTCCTTCATTCTGGGGGTGTTCTGGGTCGCCAATTATCTTTGTGACTTTTCCATCTTCGACAGTTACATATACGCCGCACTCGCAGTGACAGCCCATGCAAATAGATCTCTTAACTTCGCGCTTGCTTTCCATCCGCCAGCACCGAGCGTTTTTGACTCCCATCCTTTTTAAATTTTGCTCTCGGCAACGGTCCGCTGTCGATGTGGTCGACCGAAAGTTTCCACGGGCCCCAGCAGTAGTCCTCCATGGCTGTGATCCTCCTCTCAACCCCGTTGATTTTTATGGCTCCCGCTGTCTGTCGAGTGTCCCTGCCCCTCAGGGCCACGACTTTGCCGTCAACCATAATCATCGTGGTTCCGGGTATGTCTCCGATCTCAATCGCTTCCAGTGCGTCGTGTCCCTGCGATCCCATGGGCCGGTCGATGCAGAGTAAGTCGGCTTCCCGGCCAATCTCTACCTTGCCAACGTTGAGGCCGAAGCACTTCGCCGTGTTCCCTGTTGCGGCGGCGATGACCTCTGCCGCGGGAAGGTTGTTCAGGGACGCTACCTGGACTATCATTCTTAGGATGGCGACCGGTATCATTCCATTTCCGGTTGGAGTGTCCGACCCGATGACGAGTCTATCGAGGACATCCTTCTTCTTCATGTAATCGACAATCTCGACCGTTGCCTTGGGGTTTCCGTTGAAAACTACCTCGAGGAAGAAATCGGCACCATCGACCAGTTTCTGCACTTCACGAAAGGGTACAGAAGTGGACCCGCCGTTAACGTGCACGGCGCAATCTGGATTAATCTCGAGTATATCATCGGCCATAAGTGGCGCGGATAGGGGAACCGAAACGGGGCCCAGATGCGCTGAGACCTTGAACCCGTACTTCCTGGCCCACTTGACCATCGGGGCGACATCCTTGGGCTTGTAGAGCCCGCAGCCGCCTATCTCGGCTATCAACCATACGCCGGCGTCGGCCATCTCCTTGAAATCCTTCTCCGTCATTCCCTCTACAAGCATTACGGCTCCGCCATGGACCTTTAGCCCACCCCCTGGCCTGTACTTCTGGTAAGTCATCGAAGACAGTATAGCGAGCGCCTTGTTGCCCACGGGGTTCATCGGCAAACCACCGATGTTGTTCTCCCCCTGCGACATCATCGTGGTCACCCCTCCCAGCAAAGCGCCTTCCATCCATCCAATCGCTTTCTGGATTGGGGTCCAATCGCCGATGACCATGTGCGTGTGGGGGTCAATGAAACCGGGCGTCACTACCATGCCCCTAGCGTCGATGTGCGTCTTGGCGGCGGCTACGTCGATTTCGCCTTTCTTTCCTATTTTTGATATTTTCCCATCTTTGATCAAAATGGTGTCAGCATCCAAGATGGGTTTGTTGATGTCTCCTGAAACTAGCTTACCTATATTTTCGATTGCTACAATTTCGCTAATGGCAACCACCTCTTTTCCCGATAGGCTCATGGCATATTAAATTTTGTGATAGGGGGCCTTGTTCACAAAGTATCCTTTGTTCCATATGCTTAATAAAAAGCCCCGACTTACCATTGAGTCGACCGCCACGAAATTATCATGGGGGACTATTCCAACAGCAACAGCAAGAAGCTCTTGTAGGGCTCACCGCCCTTTACGATTTCGACTTTGAGCCCAGCATTCCTAACTGTCTTGTAAACTTCGATGCCGACTGCCTCCATGGACGGCCTAGCCTTCATCGGATTCTTGCAGTTTGCCTTGGTCATTGTACCACGGTTTTCAGCTTTTTCCGCCACGCAGGGAGTGCAGTATCTGCAGGGGCCGGACACAAGCACCAATGGTCGGTAGAGGCCGCTCAGGAAAGCGTCTCGTTCCAGCTCGACAGCTATATCATGTATCTGGCGCTGCTCGTCTTCCTTCCCCATGTTTTTGAACTCGATTAGTAACGCCTTCTTGTAGTCCTTCAGCCATTTCCTTGTTTCCTCTGGAGTAGATGTATAGGGCGGGCAGGTGAGGCGAATCCCGAACATCTTGCACCCGTATTGACATTTCTGTCTGACGTAGTCTTCAACGAAAACGTCAGTCGTCAAGATAAGCTTGACAGAACTCGCGCCTTTTCTTTTGGCCTTCTCCGTCAACATCTTTACGGTCTTTTGAAACGGTGTCATTGAAATCGACCTATTGCAAAACAGTGTCTTCAACGTTCAGTAAAAATCTTTTCATCACGCGAAAATTGAATGTACAAGGTGAGAAAATTGAATTAAGCGTCCTGAGTTTCCGTCATCATTTTTCTAGGATAGTATCTCCCATAACCTTCCTTGCCCAAAGCAATGCCGTCCCTTGCCACTGTCTTCCCCCTGACCATTGCTAGGTTGGGAATTCCTCGAACTCTCATCCCTTCAAACGGCGTCCAGTCAGCCCTGTGGTGCAAGTTCTCCGCCTTTATTGTCGCTTCCTTATCCAAGTCTATTATCGTGATGTCAGCGTCGGAGCCGACTTGGATTACCCCCTTTTCCGGGTAAAGCCCGAATATTTTCGCCGGGTAAGTCGACATGACATCGACCAGTCTCTCCAGCGGAATCTCTCTCCTGTGGTAGCCTTCGCTGATCATCAACATGACTCTCGTCTCGACACCCGGAACTCCACCCTCAACTTCCCAAATGTTTTTCCAGCCCTTTTCCTTCTCGGCCATCATTGGCGCACAATGGTCTGTCACGACTACATCAAGCACCCCTTCGGCCAAGGCCCTCCAGAGCGCCTCGGAGTCGGCTTTGGACCTTAATGGAGGGTTCACTTGAAGATATGGCCCCAATCTCTTCAGGTCTTCTTGGTTGAAAAGAAGGTAATGGGGACAAGTCTCCCCAGACACGAACTGTCCTCTTCCCCTAGCCTGACGGATGAGGTCGGTTCCGTGACCCGAGGTGACGTGAAACACGTGAAGAGGGACATGCACTTCAGACGCTAAGATGATCGCCCTAGAAATCGCCTCGGCTTCGGCGATTGTCGGCCTTGACAGGGCATGAGCGATTGGATCGCTTCTGCCCAACTTCTTGAGCTCATTCATGAGGCGGACACGAATGCTCTCATTTTCGGCGTGCACCGTGGCCAAGGACCCGGCCTCCTTAATCCTGCCAAGGGATTCAAGCATGCCCCCGCTGTCTATAAAGGGTATCCCGTCGGGGTTTGCCATAAAATGTTTGAACGACGCCGCACCCATCTTTGAAACTTGGGAAATTTCCTCGATATGCTTTTCAAGACAAACAGCCGCATGGAGGGCAAAATCAATGGTGGAGAGCCTTTCGCCCTCGCTTCTCATCAGAGAGAATACCTTCTGCAGGCTGTCCTCTACAGGTATGGCAAAATCTATAACTGTCGTTGTGCCTCCGATGGCGGCCGCTTTTGAACCGTTCCCGAAATCTTCTCTGTGGAGGAAACCCGGAACATGGATATGGACGTGTGCGTCTATAACGCCCGGGATCACGATGTTCCCGCCGGCATCAATTTCCTCTTCCGCTTGTGGGAGGTTGGAGTCCTTAGCAATTGAAACGATTTTGCCCGCGTCGATGGCGACGCCAGCTTCGAAGAAGCCCGCGGAAGTGAATATCTTTCCGTTCTTTATGACTGTGTCGACTTTCATCGCGGCTACC
This sequence comes from Methanobacteriota archaeon, assembly GCA_043821745.1. Classification (GTDB taxonomy): domain Archaea; phylum Hadarchaeota; class Hadarchaeia; order Hadarchaeales; family Hadarchaeaceae; genus Hadarchaeum. Next base: position 5,936 of record JBDRCL010000023.1, read on the forward strand.
TCTTTGAGGACGCCACTCCTGCGAGCAGGTACAATATCGTCCAAGTCGCAATCCAGTAAAGCGGCCACGCAGGCAAATGATACGGCTCCCACGCAGGAGTGGGAATCCATTCCACGTTGAAGGCCGTCACTTTGTTCTTGCCGACCTCATGAACGAGCTTGAGCAGGTTTGCGGTCGTGATTCCCAAAGGCTCGTCGAGGCCCGGAGCGGATCCCAAATCCAAGACATCGAAATCCAAGTTGAGGAACAGGTGGTCGGTGCCAACCTGTGCAATTTTGATTGCCTCCTCAGCAATACTCTTCATCCCTTTTTCCTCGATGTCCCTGTAAGTGTAGATGGTCGACCCCTTTTTCCTGTGCCACTCGACTTGCTCCTTGAAATTCCTCGGTCCCCTCATCCCTATCTGGACGAAGTTTTTCATGTCCACTCCCTTCAGCTCGGCCACCCTTGCGACCCAGCAGGCGAGCGACCATTTGCTTCCCTCGTGCACCTCCATGTTGTCTGCGTGGGCATCCAAATGCATGACCCCCAACCTTCCGCCCATCATTCCATCTATTGACTTTGCGACGATGTAGGGGTGGGCTCCGATGGTAAGTGGTATGCATCCTGTTTCTAGGATTTCCGCGATTTTTTTCTCCGCGAGTTTGAAGTGTACTTTAGTATCTTTTTGGGTCATCGGGTAAAACCCGGTCACGTCTCCGCAATCGACGAGCTTTATCCTATCAAACACATCCAGATCAAGTTCTGGCAGGAAGCTGCCATATTTTATGGATGCTTTCCTCAGGCGCATCGTGTCCATTATGTTGATGCCGACCTCTCTCCCGACCAACATTTCGGCGCCTTGGGAAGGCAGCCCAAGGAATGCAGCGTCCGCCCCCTTCAAATCGCTCTTGCCCTTAGCGAGGGGGACTCCGAGAAACGTCGGGACATCGCCGTACGCAGTAGGAATGAGCATCTTTTGGAATTTTTCCATGGATTTTCGATATTTGATTTTGCCCATCATATCACGGGCTTATTTTGTGCTATCATTATAAAAATTTGCAGGTCTTACTATCACTGTTGTGACAATCGTGGAGAATTTGGAGCAATCGCATCTAGTTTCTGCCCAAGCATTTAAGCAGACGATGATTAAAAATATCTTTAGAATGGGAAAAGGGTCATGAACTTGATAGAAGTATCTTCGGTTTACCTCACCATGTTCCAGGAGATTACTGGGGAAAGGGAGGAGAAGGTCAAAGTCCAAGACGGGGCGACGCTGAAGGACCTGTTGGAAATTCTGTGCGGGAGGTACGGCAAGAAATTCAGGGACGTACTTTTCGACCCGGAGAGCGGAGCCGTCTACAGCCACAACCACATAACTCTGAACGGTGGGTTGGCTCATCTGCTGGACAAAAATTTTGAGATAAAGTTAAAGGACGGCGACCATGTGGTCATCGCCCACGCGGTCTCCGGTGGATAAATGGGGTCGGTCTCAATGAGGAATCTTACCGAGCCTTTCCAGCTCATCGGCGACGTATCCCAAGCTCAGCTCCTCTAGTTTCTTCCTGTGAATCAGCCCCGTCTTCGAATCCCAGCCCCTCAGCTCGTAGTATTCGTCCAACATTTTCTCAAGCTCGACGACGTGACCCTTGTCGGCGCCTTCAGGGGCCGGCGTCTTTGTGAACCTATCGGGCAGGGCGTCGTCTTTTCTGGTGAGCCCTTCCCTGATGTTAAAAGCCCGCTGGATGTTAACTATTCTCTCGCCGGCTCTCCTCATGTCTTCGCCGTTTATCTTCATGCCCGTCGCCAGCCCCACGACCTTCGCCATGTCCTCGAAATAAATCTGACCGGTGTTAAGCGGCAGGCATGTGCCGGAGCTCTTGCAAAGGGACAAGCTGTCGCAGAGCGCACACAGCTCCTCGCCGTCCTTTACCTCGTATGCTTTGTATTTGGGACTCAGCGGCTGGGCCATCTCGGGCAGATACTTTTCCCCGAACCTCGCCTTGATCGGCTCTTCCCTCCCAAGTTCGTCGACTAGCGGGAACGCCTTCAGGTGGTCCGCGCCTCTGCTAGCGACCGCGTGGGCCAGCCCCATGGATTTTTGGGCTCTCCCATCCTGGGCCGCTATCTCCATCCTCTTCACGGCCATTACATATTTTTCAGAACCCCTTCCTAGCTTCTGTGCGGCCCTGAAGCTACCCTCGGCCAACATGGCGCCGAACCCCTCACGTTTGGCAATCTTGGGAATCAACGCCAGCACGGCTTCGTGGTTTCCCCAAGTCAGGTCTATGCCGTCCGTGTCCTCCTTTGTCAGAATCCCGTTTTCATAGCATTCCATGGCCCAGGAAATCGTCCCACCAGTCGAGATGGTGTCTAAGCCCAATTCGTCACAAAGCTCGTTGGCGTATATTATTGCGTCCAGATTCCTTATCCACAGTCTGGCTCCCAAGGCCGAGAGGGTCTCGTACTCGGGCTGCTTGGCGTAGGTTCCGGAGTAAGGTGAATTTTTGACGAGCACAGGCTTTTCGCAGGTGGCCCAACACCCGAAGCCGCCCCTATCCTTTATCCTGTACTCCCTCCTGATCCTTTCCCCGCCAATCTCCTTCGCGTACGGGAACACGCCGGTCTGGAAGTTCTTGACGGGCCATCGCGCGATCTCGTTCATCAGCTCCACGAGAATTGGCGTGCCGAACTTTATCCGGTCGAGGATGTAAAAGTCCTTCTTGTACACTTCGATGATTTCATTCATGTAATCGTAGAACTCCTTGGTACTCTCCGTTCTCACATCCTTCGTGCCCCTGACGGCTACTGCCTTCAAGTTCTTGGAGCCCATCACGGCACCCATTCCGCTGCGGGCGGCTGCCCTCCTGAGGTTTATGACGCAGGCATATCTAACCAGGTTTTCGCCTGCCAAGCCGCAGCTGGCGACCTGAATTCTCTGGTCACCAAGGTCCTTCCTGATTATCTCCTCGGTTTCACTGGTGCTCTTGCCCCATACGTCCTTGGCATCCATGACCTTGATATCGTCGTCGTTGATCCAGAGGTAGACGGGTTTATCCGATTTCCCCTGCAAAACAACGGCGTCGTAACCTGCGAACTTTAGTTCTGGGCCCCAGTAGCCGCAGCAGCTCGAGTCCCCGTAGACCCCCGTCAGAGGCGACTTGGCCCCTACCTCAAACCTGCAGCTTACGGGCCAGCCGGTCCCGCTCAAGGGCCCGACGGCGAACACCAGCCTGTTTTCAGGGCCTAGCGGGTCTGTTTTGGGGCCGACCTCGTCCCATAGTATCTTCGCGATGAAGCCCTCACCGCCGAGAAAGTTTTCCGCCAGCTCGACTGTCAGCGGCTGCTTCGTGACCGTGCCGCTGGTCAGGTCCACCCTAGCTATTTTGCCGGCATACGCCTTGTATCTAAATGACATTTTTTTTCCTCCTCCTTGACCTCCATCTGATTTCTCGAGTGTTTCATCCCCTTTTCATAAGCTATATCGTTGGGGTTGACGAACCTGAGTTTTCCAGTAGGGCAATGCCTCACGCAGTTCCCGCACTGGTCGCACTTTATCGCTATACCCTTGTCCTGATGCAACCAGATGGCCCCGAACGGGCACTCCTGAACGCAGATGCCGCAGCCTATGCATTTCTGCGCGTTGACCACCCATATACTGCCCTTTCGCTCGATCGCCTCTACAGGGCAGCTTTTGGCACAGGGTGCGTTCTCGCACTGACGGCAGACTATCGGGTTGTCGTACGTCGCGCCGATTCTCACGACGCGTATCCTTGCCTTTTGAGGGTTCATCAGGCCTTCCTTTATGTAGCTGCAGGCGATCTCGCAGTTTCTGCATCCAGTGCAATCAAGCGGGTCTATATACAATATTTTCCTCACCATCAAACCAACCTTTCAGCCAAATTTGATCGCCCGTGTTGGGCACATGGTCGCACATAGACCGCAACCAAAGCAGGCCTCCTTGTCGGTCTTCGTCACTCCCTCATGCACTTTTATCGCATCGTAAACGCACACCCTCTCGCAGACGCCGCAACCGTTGCATAAGTCCGGGTCCACAGTTGGCGTTCTCAGGTCAAAGGATGGTTCCTCTATCAGATATTTCAGGGACATTCCCCTGACTTCCTCAAGACTATCGTACCCTGACGCGTTCAAGAACTCATCGATTTCTTTGACTATTTTTGCAAAAGCACCCAGTCCCTTGAGAATTGCTGCCGTGTGCAGGTGAACGCAGGTGGCCCCTGCCATGAAGAACTCAACCGCGTCCTTGCCGTCGCTAATCCCTCCCCCACCAAGGACCGGTATCTTTACGCTCCTAGCTATTTCGGCGACACATCTCAGGGCTATGGGCTTTATTGCGGGGCCAGAAACATAACCGAATCCGAATTTGGACCCCAGGAGAGGCCTACCCGTCGTGACATCGATGGCTAGTGCCGGGCCGAGGGTGTTTATTCCCGAAATGTAATCGGCACCAGCATGTTCTATCCCCCTTGCGTACTTGGGAATGTCGAGGATATCGGGACCGATTTTGACTCCGATGGGAATTTCGACTGTCTCCTTGATCCTTCGTATGTCGTTTTGCAGTTGCTCCAGTGTTGGCACGCCGATAGGTAGCTCCAGCATATCGGCCCCTGCATCTTCGAGCAGCTTGGCCATCTTTACCTCGTCTTCGATTCCACCTAGGATGCTGATTATTATCGGCTTCTTCCCCTCTTTTGCGATCTTAATCTGCTTGGAGAACTGTTCGGCGCTCAGGGCCGACCAATCATGGTTGATCATGCTGCTGCCCTTGAGCGCGGCCATGCTTGGCCTGGGAGTATCATCTTCCTTAGGGTAGACAGTCTTGACCACGACCGCTCCCACGCCGTATTGTTGCGCGGCCTTCTTGACGGACGGACCGTCCTTGGTTAACGGGCCTGGGGCGACAACAGTGGGGAATTCCAGCTTTACATCCGCAAAATCAATCGAAAGGTCGACCATTTTTCCACCATCAGCGTTTAGGTAATGACCAAACCGGCCTTATGGGCTTTTCTATCGCGCGTTCCTGGTACTTGGCCGCCTGAACCTTTGCCTTTTCGATGAGCTTCTTCTCGTCCACGGTCAATATCTCCTTACCGCTCACAACGACCTTGCCGTCCACCATGACGGTATCGACATCAGATCCCCTGCAGCTGAAGGCGAGGACATCGAGCTTGTTAAGGGCCGGAGTCATCTTCGGCTTGTCCGAGAAGTCAACTGTTATGATATCGGCTTTCTTGCCAACTTCCAAAGACCCTATTTCCTTCTCCCTGCCGAGGACCCTAGCACCTCCCATTGTGGCCAAATCGAGAGCCTGCGCCGCCGGCAGCAAACTGCCGTCCAAATGGTAGAGTCGCAACATAGCCATGGAGAAGGTCAACAGTTCGAACATGTCGAAGATGTTAACGCCATCGATACCAAGTCCAACTTTGCAATTTTTTCTGAGAAGCTCCACAGCCGGCGCGAGGCCGTTGGCGTAGAACGCGTTGCTTTTGATATTGAAGGAGAGACCAACATCGTGCTTCTGCCACAACTCCTGTTCGGCCTTGGAAATATAGATGCCATGAGCCGCGTCGACATCTGGCCCTAAAAATCCCAGGGAGTCCAGATATTCGACGGAGCCCCCGACATTGTATTTCTGCCTAATCATCTCCACTTCGTAGGTGCTTTGAGCGATGTGTATCTGAAGGCCAGACTTGTGCTTGTCGGCTATCTCTCGTGCCTTTACTAATGTCTCGGGCGTACATGAGAAACAGGTGTGCACTCCCATCATCCCTCGAACGCGTGCATCTTTTTTGTAATTTCTCTTCTTGATAAAGTTCTCGTTCTCCTTGAGCCCGAGCTTTCCCTTGGCAAGGCTGACTCGATCGGTTGATTCGAACGAGAGGAATGCCCTAATGCCCGCTTCGTCGCAGGCCTTGCTCGAATGGTCGAGCGCTCCCGGCAGTAGATTCTGTCCCTCTTGGAGATCTGCGGAGGTGGTTATCCCGTTCTTCAGCATCTCCACCGACGAGAGCAGGGCCCCGGTGTAAACGTCGTCCTTGGTGCAAGTATCCTCTATCTTGGGCCACCACCAACGCGTCAGGAGGTCACCGAAATCCGCGGCCACCTCGGGCTGGAGGGGGATGTCCATGTAGCGCGTCAGTGAGTTGTACATGTGGTTGTGAGGCGTGACGAAACCTGGCATTATGGCCTTGCCGTTTGCGTTGATTCTCTCTTTGGCACCGTATCTCTTCTTGATATCTGAAGCCTTGCCGACGGCTAAAATTCTGTTCCCTTCAACGACCACGGCGCCGTCCTCGATGATCCTGCCGGACCCGTCCATGGTTACGAGAAGCCCGTTCTCGATTATGTAGTCAGACATAACTTCCGTGTAGTTCTGAATACAACTCAATAAAAACTTTGTGATGATGTGCGTCTATTCGGGTGTTTTCGCCGGTCACGAAAATCCTAGCCATGTTTCTACCAAAGACTTATATCATCTCAGCTTAAAAATTCCGTGGAGGTTAGAAATGCCAAAAACTGGAATGATTGCTGGTGTGATTGTAGTGATAGCCGTTATTGCTGCGGCAGCTGTTTACGTTGGAACTCAAACTGGGGGCACAGTGACCACTACCACAACTCAAACAACGACTACGATAACGACCACAACGGCGGCCCCGGGGAAAGAATGGAAAGTAGCTCTGATGCTGCCTGATGTCATAACCGACCTTACATGGAACGGGCCAGCGTACCAAGCGGTGACGAGATTGGTGGCCGAGGGAACTGCTGACGGATTTTCATATACCGAACAAGTCACAGTGCCTGATGCCGTAAGGATTGCAAGTGGATACGCCGCGGAAGGATACGACCTCATAATCCAACACGGCGCTCAGTTCGTGGATACAACGCGCGACGCTGCTACTCAATATCCGAACTCGTATTTCATTACCACCGCTATGTCAGCCTCTGATTTTCCAACGAACGCTTCCGTGGTCTGGGTGTACCTCGAGGAGACTTACTATCTGCTAGGGATATTGGCGGGGAGGATGACAACTACAAATGTCGTGGGTACTCTGTGTCCGCTTGAAGTTCCGGGTATCGTCGAATGGTCAAAGGGCTTCAAGGCAGGAGTGCTCAGCGTGAACCCCGGCGCGACCGTCCTGTACGCGGTCACCGGTAGTTTCATGGATGCGACATTGGGGAAGGAAGCTGCAATGGCACAGATTGAAGCGGGCGCCGATTTCATCGCACCGATGACGGACGGACCGGCCCTTGGTGCCATCATAGCCGCTCAAGAAACTGGTAATGCGTACGTTTTCGGTAACGAAGGTGACACGCACTCCATCAACCCGAACGTAGTGGTATCAAGCGCCATCTGGGACTCTTATGCCCACTATAAGACGATATTGACCGACATCAAGGCAGGCAATTTCAAATCAGTGTATGAAGCCGACTTAAAGTCGGGCGGTGCTACCCTTACCCCGTTCTATGCATTGAGTGGTCAGATACCGCAGAGCGTCTTGGACGAAATGGAGCAGGCTAAGCAGGACATCATATCCGGCACTATAAACGTTAGAGAGCTCGTTCAAAACATTGTCCTCTAGGGGCGTTAAATCGACCTTTAGAGACTTTTTTTATTTTTTTATTCCCGTAAGTAGTCTATATACTATTCACCTTTCATATGGCGTTCCCAATGCCGCCGGCGCGCCTCTGGTCAGTTTCTTTCTTAAGGCCACGAGCACGAGAACGATTATTGTAAATATGTATGGCAACATCAACACAAATTGATACGGGATTCCCACTTTAAAAATTTGAAAACGTGACCCGAGAGCATCTATTCCTCCAAAGAGTAATGATCCTGCCAAAACTCTGTAAGGAGACCACGTACCAAAGATAACCAAAGCGAGCACAATGTATCCTCGCCCAGCGGTCATGCCTTCTCGGAATATGTTCATGTGCCCTATGGAAAGATATGTTCCAGCCAATCCCGCCATTATGCCGGCAAAAACGACACATATGAAGCGTATTCGAATCACGTTCACCCCCAGAGAATCTGCGGCCCGGGGGTTTTCTCCCACGGCCCTTATTTTCAGGCCTTGGGTTGTTTTGTAGAGGAAAATTCCCGCGACCGGTACCAAGATCAGCGCCAAGTATACCAGGATGTTGTTTTGGAATAAAATCGGGCCTATGATTGGGATTTGGCCGAGTATCGGGATTTCGATGCCTTGAAAACCCGTTATGGTGGGATAAGCCGTGACCGCACCAAAGGCCTTTCTGAACACGAAGGAACTCAAGCCTAGGCCGAATATTGTCAATACCACGCCGACGACTATTTGATTTCGGCGCAGTATCACGCTCATGTAGGCCATTATAAATCCAACGACGCCGCCGACGACCATTCCCAGGAGCACCCCAACCCACAGGTTGAAAAAATAAGCACCTATGAAGGCGGCCGAAGCCCCTCCCAACATCATTCCCTCCATCCCGAGATTAATAACACCAGAACGCTCGGAAAAAATTTCGCCGATGGCCGCTAGCAATAGGGGGACGGCTAACTTGACAGCGCTTGTCAGCAAGCCGATTATGATGTCTGTCTCGGTAACCATTTTCTCGTCCCCTCATCTTTTTTCCCTGGTCAGATATTCGCTGGCCAATACGAATATGACCACCAATGCTTGAATGATCAGCACTAGTGAGGACGGCACGCCCGCACCCCTTTGCATGGCAACCGACCCGTTGAGTAACCCCGCAAATAGGAAAGCGGAGGCGATCGTTGCGATCGGGTTCAACCTCGCCAGCAGGGCCACCAAAATGGCCGTGTAACCGTAACCGGGGGAGATGTCCAGCATCAGAAGATGGTGAACGCCCAATACCTCACCCATGCCCGCTAGGCCCGCCAGTCCGCCGCTAAGGAACATGACTATCAGGATATTTCGGGATATGCTTATCCCAGCGTATTTGGCTGCCCTTGGACCATAACCGACGGCCTTGATCTTGTATCCCAATGAAGTCCTCTGTATTAAAACATAGACCAAAATTGCAGCTGCGATGGCTATAAAAACGCCCGCGTGTAGCCGAGTATCCTGGATCAATGCGGGCAAGAATGCCGCCTGGGTGATGACCCTAGTCTGGTTGTAGCCGACATCTGGGGTTTTCATGGGCCCGCTGACCAAGTAGAGGAGGAAGTAATAGGCGATGCTGTTCAACATGAGCGTGGTGATGATTTCACTCACCCCTACCTTGGCCTTGAGAACTCCGGCAACCATCGCCCAAAGGGCCCCCGCCAGAAAACTGACAACTATTGCGAGCGGAATTAGCAGGATGCCCGGAACTCCAGTGAACGTGAGCCCCATCCAGACGGCGGCGAGTGCGCCCATCAACAGCTGCCCCTCGGCACCGATGCTCCAGATGGACGATTTAAAAGCTATGGCTATCCCCACGCCCGTCAGCAGCAGGGGGCTTGCTTTCACCAGCGTGTCGGCTATTCCGTTCACGCTCCCAAAGGCCTCGACAAATAGTGCGCCGTAGGCTGCTATCGGATCGTGACCTGAGATGGAGATGAAGACCGCGCCCAGAAGTAGTGCTCCGACCACCGACAAAGCGGGGAATGCTATCCTTGACGCGCGCGAGCTAAGCATCGGACGCCACATGCTCTTCTATCCCCTAACCTTCTTTATCTTTGTAGTCCGCACCCCATTAAAGGCTTTCAAGTCGCCCGGGAGTATTGCGAGAGAATCTCTAACGAGAGAGATTTGGAGGGGCCAAATTGGATCGGCAAAAACTAATCGTGTAAATTCTGAGCTGGACCGACCATGGCATGGCAAAAGTACCCGCCCCACTTGTTTTGGTCTTTCGAACATGTTCTGATTTTCTTACAAGTAACCTGTTTAATAACTTTATGGAAGTTTGCCTGTAAAGTAGGGATGGCACAACAGTGACCATGAAATACAAAGAAATCAATGCATCAGCTTTTCATCTTTTTAAAGAGTTTATCGTGAGTTATTGGGAGGTCCACCACTCTTACGCCCACTGCTTGGTAAATCGCGTTCGCTATTGCCGGAGCCACTGGGACGAGGGCTGGTTCCCCGACGCCCTTCGCGGCAAATGGGCCAGTCGGCTCAAGTGACTCTACGATAATGGGTTCTATCATCGGCAAATCCGTCGCATGTAATAGCTTGTAATCAGTGAAGTTCTTGTTGATAGTTTTTCCTTTGCTATCCAGAACTAGGTCCTCGGTGAGGGCAAATCCAATGCCCATCACCGCTCCGCCCTCGATTTGCCCCTCCACGATCAGCGGGTTTATTGCCCTGCCCACGTCGGCTGCGTATGAAATGTTCAGGAGTTTGATAGCGCCGCTTTCTGGATCCACCTCCAACTCCAGGCACTGCGCACCGAATGACGGGGCATTGCTCGGCGGTGTGTAGGAAGCCCGGCCAACTACCGCCACTTCTCCGATAATTTCATGAATGGTCTTTCCAGATTTGGGTTTTTTCTTTAGTCGAACTATCCCGTTCACGACTTCCAACTCAGTGACTTTTGCCTTCACCACTTCGGCCGCTTTCTTGAGAAGCTGCTGTTTGGCATCTGCGGCGGCCAGCCTTGCCGCCTGCCCGCTTATGTAGAGAAGACCGCTGGCATAGGCCCCCCGGTCCATGGGCACGAACTCGGTATCCGGACGCGAGATGGTGATATTCTCTATATTTACGCCGAGCTCCTCGGCCACCAGCTGAGCCATCGTGGTGGTGATCCCCTGACCGATGTCGGTCGCGCCGGTCATCACCTGTACCGACCCATCCTCGTTGATCTGCACGATCGCGGAGGAGAATTCCTTAATGTAAGGGAAGCCCCCGGTGTTATGCATCAGGCAAGCGATGCCCAGCCCCCTGTTCTTCAACTTGCCGCTCTCGATGTCCTTGGATTTTTGCTTCCAGCCTATTTTCTCCGTCGCTTTCCTTATGCACTCCTCCAAACCGCAACTCTCTATCTTTAAACCAGTTCCCGGGTTCAAGTCCCCGAGACGGATCGTGTTCTTCAACCTGATCTCGACGCGGTCGATGCCCAACTTCTCGGCTATCTCGTCCAGCTGCGACTCCACCGCGAAGCTGTGCTGCGGGTTCCCGTAGCCGCGGAAGGCCCCGGCGATAGGGCTGTTCGTGTACACGACATCCGCCTCGAACTTTACGTTAGGGGCTTTGAACAATCCCAACTCCCTGGTGCTCATGGCACCCGCCACCGATGGACCGTGCGAACCGTAGGCTCCGGTGTTCAAGATGGCCTTGATGTGCCTGGCGACCAAAGTCCCGTCCTTTTTGACCCCCGTCTTTAACCAGATGATGGAGGGATGACGGGTAGTCGTCGCGTAGAAAACTTCCTCCCTCGTCAGTTTCAGCTTCACCGTCTTACCGATCTTCAAAGCCAATAAGGCGCATATGGGTTCCATAACTACTTCGTCCTTGCCACCGAACCCTCCCCCGACGAAAGAAGCTATCACGCGGATTTTGTGCTGCGGCATTTTAAAAACTTGGGACACCACAGAGCGAACGTGAAACGGTATCTGGCTGTTGGACCAAATGGTCAGCTTTCCCAACTCGTAAGATGCCGCACAAGCATGCGGCTCGATCGGGGCATGGACCTGACGTGCCGTGGCGTACTTGCCCTCGAAAACATAATCGGCTTCCTTGAACCCCTTTTCGAGGTCGCCCCACTCCCTCGTTATCTGAGCCACAACGTTGCTCTCTGCGCCGTGAATTTTTGGGGCATCGGGCTTCATCGCCTCCTCGGGGTCAAAGACCGCGGGAAGTTCCTCGTACTCGACCTCGATCAGCTTCACCGCTTCCTCGGCGGTGTCCTCGTCCACGGCGGCTACGGCCGCAACCGGTTCCCCGACGAAACGCACCTTTCCATCGAAAACGTACCGGTCCTTCGGCTGCGCATAGTAGAAGCCGGGATTGTAAGTGACCCTGGGCGAGTCCTTGTAAGTCACTATGCCCTCGACACCCGGGAGCTTCTCCGCCTTGCTCACGTCTATCTTCTTTATCCTGGCGTGAGCGCAGGCGCTCCCGAGCAGCTTCACATGAAGCACGCCGGGCAATTTTATATCATCCAGATACTCCGCCCTTCCGGTCGCAAGTTTGACCCCATCCAATTTGGGAATGGATTTTCCTACTACCGACAACTTCCCGACCATGAAATCTCCCCGTTTATTTTATTTTCCGTTTTTGGTTAAATAGGCCTCCTAAACTAGTTTTCGTTAAAATAGTTCGGCGAAACCGCAATGGGATTGACAGGTCATCACTTCTCCAGCACCGTGCTTGGTGGGTAAGTATTTACGTAACACGGTAATTAAAAAAACGGGGTGGGAAAATAAAGGAAGACGAAGAATACCTGGAAGATGAGGAAACTGAGAAGTACGAGGAAGAGGACGACGCGGACAAATGATCAACGGTTTCCCAAACCGGGCAAACCTAAATACGAAAGGAGCCAATTTTCATACGTGGCCAGGGTAGTGTAGCCTGGTTAACATTCGGGCCTGTGGAGCCCGCGTCTCGGGTTCAAATCCCGGCCCTGGCCCCTCTTTTTTATAGATTAACTTCTCAACCAAGGCCATTTCGCATATTTTGCAGCGGGAAAACTACTTTTTTACGCCTTTGGTCTGCTCGTGTTTCTTCCAGTTATTTGCCCAATCCTGCCTTATTTTGCCAAGGCGATCAAGAACCATTGCTCTAATCTCGCTCGCCGGCATCTGGTCGCGAGCCGCCTTTTCAATCTCGTCCGCGATACCTGCAGCGACATCAGAAGGAGCACCTGCGTCCGTACAAGCTTTGACTATTTTTTGTCTCTGGAACGGCTCTGACTTACCATCTTTTTTTACTACCTGAATTGCTATCCAGCCACCCCCTATAATATTATCAACCCTCTGAACTTAAACTTATCAACCAAGGTGGAAGTTGCGTAAAAATTGGAGCAACTTTTGATGGCTCTAACCTCGGGTGTTAAAAGATAAGTCTTTTCCAAGTGAGCACGTTAAAACTCAAAACAACCTATCGCTGACTTTTTAACTTACTGCTCTTTCAATTGTATCGCGTATCATGGCAAAAATTGACTGGAAGAAAATCTTGGCGGGCTTGGCTTGTTTGGGGGCTTGTGCCCTAATTTATCCCGCAGGCTATACTACACGACTACTTGCCATCCCATTGTTATTGGTCGGGATCATGCTCATTGTTCGGGGGCTAGATCGGCGCCCGAAGTGAATTTATTAAAAATAACGCGTTGTAATTGAATATAAAAAAGGGTGGCCCCACCGAAATTATGGGGCCCTACCAGAAACGCAGAAGTATCCTCCAGAAAGCTTGTTCTCTTTCCATAACTTACAGGTCATGCATATGCAGCCTTTTTTATCGACTTTTTTAGCCTTGCCCTTTGCGCAGTAGAAACCAGGCGGTCCGGCGAAGCTTGGGCACTTCATGCACAAGCACTTCCCCATATTTTCAGGGGTGTCTGCTACGGGCATTGACTCACCTCTGTTAAAATTTAATTTTCACGTTTATGTAATTAATTATCAAGAATTAGAAGGTAAATAATCGTCTTCGTATGGCCCGTTAGTTTTGATACTTGTGTTCTGATAAATGCGCGTATACAGGAAGTTGCCCGCTTCTGGGACACTGACTTGGCAAACGCCAGCAAATCGACCTTTTGGTACATCTCCCTCAACCCCTCCGGCGAGCGGTCCGTGTAGTGCCTCGCCAACGTGCTTGAGCCGCCGAACCCAAACCCACGCTGAATAGGCCGGTCCCTGGCTCCAGTCAATAAGCGAAGCGCTCGTAAGTGAAAAAAATCTGAAGTGTTGAGTCAAGCTGCATGAAACCTACTTTTGAAAAACGAGGATTTATGTCCAGAATATAGATTTAAAACGGACTAAGCCAAAATATATTTAGATTTGGGAATATGCGTAGAAAAAAAACGACTAAAATTGACGTTGCCGTCAGCGAACTAGGGGGAGAGTTAAAGTTTTTTGCAGCCATTGTGAAAAATTCCGAAGACGCCATAGTTGTTCACGATTTGAACGGAAAAATAATTGTTTGGAATCGGGGCGCGGAACGTGTCTATGGCTACCTAGAAAATGAGATGTTAGGACAGAGTATCCTTAATATCACACCAAAGGAGTTGCACGCGGAATGCAAAAAAATCATCGCCGATGTGAAGTCGGGAAAATCTATCGTGAATGGAGAAACGCAACGGATAACCAAGAACGGTCGCACGCTGAATATACAGCAGACCATTGCTCCGCTGAGCGACGACCAGGGTAACGTTGTGGCAGTTGCTAGAATCGGACGGGATATAACCGAGCGCAAGCTTTTGGAGCAAAAGTTGTACGTGGCTTCAAAAGAGTGGCAGGAAACATTCGATTCAATTACCGATATCGTTGCTTTGATTTCTCCCAATCATGAGATAATTAGAATCAACAAGGCGGGGCATGAAAGCCTAGGTAAAAAACCAGAGGAGCTCGTGGGGAAAAAATGCTACAAAATTGTACACGGGCTAGATGTCCCCATTGAGGGCTGTCCATGCGTGGAAACGCTGAAAACAGGGAAACCGGGGTCTGGTGAAATTTCTCAGGGGGGGAGGCAGTTCAACGTTGTGGCCTGGCCGATATTTGACGAAAACAATAAAATTAAAGCGTTTGTTCACATTGTCAAGGATATTACCGAGATGAAGCGAGTCGAGGATAAAATCCGGCACAGCAACGATGTCCAGACCACAATCAATTCCCTTTTGAGTCTCTCGTTGAAGGACGCTGCCCTCGATAAAATAATGAAGCATGCGCTTGATCTTATTCTTTCAATCCCTTGGCTCGCCCTCGAATCGAGAGGCAATGTATTCCTTGTTGAAGATGAGCCAAATGTCCTTGTAATGAAAGCTCAAAACGGACTGTCTGAGCCGATACGAAAATCATGCGCGCGAGTTCCATTTGGGAGGTGTCTTTGTGGGAGGGCAGCATTGAAGCAGGAGGTACAATTTTCTGACCATCTTGACGAGAGTCACGAAACTAGGTACGAAGGTATACAACCTCATGGCCATTATTGTGTTCCGATTCTTCTTGAGGGAAGAGTACTTGGTGTGATTAACTTATATTTGAAAGAGGGTCACCGCCACGATAAAGATGAAGAGGAATTTCTTACGGCAGTGGCTAATGCGTTGGCAAGCATCGTTGAACGCAAGAATTTTGAGAAACAACAGAGGGAATTCATCTACAAGGCGAACAACATCTCCCGCGGCGAGTGCTATCTCCTCAAATCGCACAACTCAGCCTATAATATATTCTCCACGCTCGCACTGCATGATGTTCCCGGAATTTGTTTTTCGAGGAAGCCAGAAAAGATGGCAAAGCACAGCATCCCCAAGGAACGAGTCATCCTCCTGTCGTCGACGCCGCTGAAGGGCTTTGAAACCGTAGACGATATCCAACAAGCCAGCATGAAGATCTCGGATTTCCTCAGGGACAATAATGGCGCCGTAGTGCTGCTGG
Organism: Methanobacteriota archaeon; assembly: GCA_043821745.1. Taxonomy (GTDB): domain Archaea; phylum Hadarchaeota; class Hadarchaeia; order Hadarchaeales; family Hadarchaeaceae; genus Hadarchaeum. The sequence continues at coordinate 21,438 of JBDRCL010000023.1, forward strand.
ACGGCCTGGAATACCTGATCAGTCGCTCCAGCTTCGAGTCGGTGTACAAGTTCATACAGGAGAAGCGGTTCAACTTCGTCGATGCCAAAGCCACCCTTCTCATGCCCGTAGACTTGGCCATCTTCAGCGATAAGGAGAAGGCTCTCCTCACCAGCGAGGTTAAACTACTGGGTTAACCCATAATGGGGCCATAAAAAGTGAACCCAATGTGGGTGTTCCGGCCCCCGGTTCCATCCCCCACGCTTCAGAAATAATGGCTATTCAAAAGAAAAAATGGGCCAAGTTCACGTCAACATAAAAGGTGCGGGGGAGGGGATTCGCGCTCCCGAACCCTCTTTTGAGCCGCCCAATCTGAACCCAGGGCGCATGAGCCGGCCCCCAGCGAGGAGAAACGAGGACGGAGTTTCGAAAACCGCAGTATAAGAACGCTTTTATGAGGGGTAGGCGGAGAAACTATAATAGCGGTTTTTAACTTTTGGAGACGATTGAACGGAAACTTTCCCCATGTTCGGAGCACTTTCGCCGGAAGACAGGAACATCGTCGACAGGTTCTTGCAGAGGGAGCAGCCGGTAATCTCCGAGATGACCTTCGCCAACATGTATGTCTGGCGCAGGTCCGAGCCCGTGGAGGTCTCCTCACTGGGCAACTCCCTTATCTTCAAGGGGAGATGCAAGAAGGACAAGGTAATCTACTCTCCGCCTGTCGGTAGCGACAACAAGGTCTCCATCATTAGGACGCTGGCCAAACAGTGCTCGAAGGAGGGGGGTGCCCTTCCTTATAAAGGGCATAGTCAAACCCCTGACCTCCAAACTGACCAAGGAGGATTACAGAGTTGTTCCTGACAGGGACAACTGGGACTACGTCTACTTGACGGCCGACCTGGCTAAGTTGCTCGGATCGAAGTTCTACAGCAAGAGGAAGGAGATCAAGAAGTTCCAGAACGGGCACAGGCACGAGTACTCCGCAATCACGCCCAAAATGTTGCCAGACATTCTTAAGTTTCAGGAGGAATGGTGTAAGAGGAAGGACTGCGGCGATTCACCGAGCCTGACCCAAGAGAACGATGCCACCATCGAGGCCCTCAAGAACTTCGACTGGCTCGGTCTCTCCGGCGGGGTGGTGCACGTCGAGGGGAAGGTCGAAGCCTTTACCATCGGCGAGCAGTTAAACAGCCAGACTTGGGTCACGCACTTTGAAAAGGCTAGCCCAGACTTTCCCGGACTCTATCAGTTCATCAACAAAGAGCTCGCGCTTCAGTTACAGCACAAGTACGTCTTCGTCAACCGCGAACAGGACTTGGGACAAGAGGGTCTCAGGGTCGCAAAGACCAACTACCATCCCCACCACATGGTTGAAAAAGGCATGCTCTTAGTCAGGGGCTAGCAATTAGGCATGCAGAGGTATTTTATGCGCAAAGCCGAAGGTAGTTCCCAGCCTTCAAATAGGAACACTGAGCCAATGCCGAAATTGTTGGAGTACATTGCGTTTAGTATCTTCCGTTTGGTTAGGAGACTGCACCTGACGAAGCTCTTAAGAGTAGGTCCCAAGTATCCGTTTTTGGCTTGTTTCACAGGTTTCGAAAAAACCGAGGCCGTAAAGGGTATTTTCGGCGAGAAAACCGAGGAGGTCCTGCGTAATCTTAAGGTTGAGTTCATACGTTGGGGCGGGTACATGGGCACCGACGACACGGACGGCCACATAATAGTCAACTCTCATTATTGGAAAAATGGCGATAAGACGGACATTTATTTAGACGTGATCCACGAGCTATTCCATGTAAAGCAGTTCCTCGATGGACGTGAGCTGTTTGATCCTCGTTACACATATGTCGATCGTCCCACCGAAGTCGAGGCGTACAAGTACACGGTTAAGGAAGCTAGACGCATCGGCTACAGTGACGAGAGAATCTGTCAATACCTGAAAACCGAGTGGATGAGCACCAAGGATCTAAAAACCCTCGCCAAAAATTTAAACGTTGCATGCTGAAACTTCTGCTCTGGATTCCCTCTCAAAGTGAGCGCTGCTCTTTATCTCTCCTGATAATTTTGAGAGACATGATGATAATGAGCCATCAAACCTGAACCCACGCTGTATGTTCCGACCCCCGGCGAGCGGTCCGTGCGGTGCCTCACCAACGTGTTTGAGCTGCCCAACCTGAACCCACGGTGCATCATACGACCCCTGCAACCGGCACGCGCAGTGCTTTTAGTATTTTGAACAAGTAAATAGCGGGATTGAATGCGGGTGGACGATATTTACGAGGAAAAGATACTTTCGAAGTGGAACGCTGGCTTATTGGGCACTGCCACGGCTCTGCTTTTTTTGGCTTTTGCCTACCAGACATTGTTTGGTCCCATCGGAACGCGACCTGCCCCGGACTGGTTCTTTTTAATAATGTCCCTGTTTTTCCTGGGACTTGCAATTAATTTCAGTAGGCTTGAAATCAGGATCACTCCTGAGTCCATCGTCGTCGGTTATGGTATTATTAAGCGCGCAACTCCGAGGGAAGATATCGAGGACTGTTATTTGGATAAGACTTCAGCCGTCAGCTACCTGGGATGGGGTATCCGTTTAACGAGACTCGGAGGAAAATGGCGGCTCGTGTATAATATCATAGGAAGTCCAAGATTGGTTCTGCTCTTGAAGAAAGGCAGATTTAAAGAGCTGGCGTTTTCCACGAAAAACCCGGAAAAAGTGATGGCGCTAATAAAGCAGTGGATTGCGCCACAAGACTTGAGCCGCCAAACCTGAACCCACGTTGCATGTTCCGGCCCCCGGCGTTCCGTGCGGTGCCGCCGCGCCGACCCTCATCTCGACTACAAATCTACTTAGGTGTTGGAGTGGGCGGAGGTGTTGTAGGGGGTGTTGGAGTGGGCGTTGAAGTGGATGTTGTAGATGTGGGAGTTGGGGATGGAGTTTCCGTGGGAGTTGGAGATGTGGAAGTTGTAGTCGGCGTGGTCGTTGTAGGAGTTGTTGTGGTTGGAGGCGGTGTTGCAGGCTGGGTTCCTAGGTAAACTGCTACTGCGGCTACAACGACTATTATGACAACCACGATAACAGCCAGAGCGACTATAAGGCTAGTTTTTGCCATTCAACCTTGAAATTATCTTAATTTGCGGATTTAAATGTCCTAGGCTTTTCAGATTGGTGCCTCGTAGATGCACTAGTTTGAGAAAAAAGGTAGTACCGTGACTTGATCGAAACGGTTCAACAAAATTAGAGTAGGTATCCTATACCATCACGAATAATACAGGGCAATTATTTTTGCATCTTGACCAGCTTGCGCCTTAAAGTGCGGGGGAGGGGATTCGCGCCCCCTTTTACTGGTAAAATTTGATGGGTACAGTTACATATCCCCAATTGTTTTGTTTTCCACCTCTAGCTAGCCAACCTTGAACCGGCAGGCCTGAACCCACTATGTACGTTACGGTCCCCGGCTCCATTCAATAAGCGAAGCGTTCCAGTTCCTAACTTCAGAACTAACTATGGATCAAGTTGTAGCATGGGTTAAGAAAAACAAGAGAATGGAAATCGATTCAGTTTCGGTGGGAATACATGTCAGAGCTCAGGTTATACGACGGAGCGGGTGTTCAGGGAGGAGAAGCTGTGGCGGGCCAATCGTGGAAATAGGTGGACATAAAGCAAATGTTTCGAAATTTGAAAGATAAAGACAAAAATAATCAACCCAAAATCAATATTAGCACATAAGTATACTGAATTTAGGGATCACACAAATGGATGGCCAAGCGCGAAAACGACGCGATCTAATGGGCGTAAGCCGCCGCGCGTCGCGGGGGGGGGGCAGAAATTAAGCGCAAGCGGGCTAGGAAGCCACAGGAAAATCGTGGCAGTTACCGTGGTCTCGAAGGACATAACCAAGCGCAATAAGGCTGAATCACTGGAGCGAGTGGCCCTTGAATACGCCGAGAACATCGTTGCAACGGTGCGGGAACCGCTATTGGTGTTGGATGGCGAAATGAGGGTCGTTTCGGCGAACCGTTCTTTCTACCAGACATTCCAGGTGACGGCCGAAGAGACCGAAAAACGATTGCTGTACGAGGTGGGCAACCACCAGTGGGACATCCCCGCATTGAGAAAACTGCTGGAGGAGATCATCCCCAAGGTCACGCATGTCGACAACTTCGAAATCACGCATGATTTCCCAAATATCGGCCGCAAGGTCATGCTGCTCAACGCCAGGCGAATGCGTCAGCTGGTTAAAAATACCCCGTTGATCCTCCTCGCCATCGAGGACATCACCGAGCGCAAGAGGACAGAGGAGGATACGGTGCGGGAGAGCGAGGAGAAGTACCGTTCTTTGGTGGAGTCCACCGGCGACTCGATATACATGCTGGACAAGGACCTCGGGTATCTCTCTGCGAACAAGCAAATGCTATCCAATCTGGGCTTGTCGCGTGATGAAGTTATCGGTAAATCATACGGTGATTTTTACTCGCCTAAGGAAACGAATGAAATTTCTGGGGCGGTAAATGAGGTTATTAAAACCGGCAAAGACGTGCAGCACGAGTACACAGACAAAAAGCGGGGCAGGGTTTTCCTCCGCACGTTGAGCCCGGTTAAAGATCCCAAGACCGGAGAAGTCAAGGCCATCACTGTGGTTTCAAAGGACATCACCGAGCTGAGGACGGCAGGGGAGATCCTATTGCAGTCGGAGGAGAAGTTGAAAAGGATACTCGATTTTTCCCCAGACATCATCGTGATCTTCGACCTGAATGGAAACGTGATTGACTGTAACCGCGTGACGTTAAACACATTCAAGTTTTCCTCGAAGGCTGAGTTGATCGGCAGGAAAATTTCTGACTTGATTATACCTGAGGATCGGCAAAAGATAATTGAGGACTTGGCGGAAGCCGTGAGACTGGGCTCCATGCATGAGAGGGAATATAGGTTAAAAAACGGGCGCGAGATCCCCGCCGAGATTTCCGTAAGCGCGATACCGGACGCGTCCGGCAAACCCGCATCCCTGGTAGCTGTTATGAGGGACATCTCCGAGCGCAAGCGGGCTGAGGAGAAGATGAGGGAATTCATCTACAAGGCAAACGATATCTCCCGCGGCGAGTGTTACCTCCTCAAATCGCGCGACATGGCCTATAGGACATTCGCCAACCTCGTGCTCCACGACGTCCCCGGACTCTGCATCTCGAGGGAGAAGCCCGATAAAATGATGGAATACGGCGTGCCCAAGGGGAAAATCGTCGTCATGTCCCCGACGCCGATGAAAGACTTTGAAACCATCGAAGGTTTACAGCAGGTTAGCATGACCATCTCGAGTTTCCTAAAGGAAAACGACAAGTCCGTGCTGCTGCTGGACGGCCTCGGATACCTTATCAGCCGGAACGACTTCAACTCCGTATATAAATTATTGCAGGAGAAGCGCTTCAACTTCGCCGAAGCCAACGCCACCCTTCTCCTGCCGGTCGATTTGGCCATCTTCGACGAAAGGGAAAAAGCGCTACTTGCCAGCGAGATGAAAGTACTTGGTTAAGGGGGAGAAAAGAATTAAGACAAATGTAAATTTTAAAACGACGGGCGAGGGAACCAAAAAAGTATTGATATTATAGTCGGAAAACGGGTACGGAATTGATTTATTCGCTTTTCAGTTTTCACCTTGAATCAACCACAAATTAATTGAAGCCACGCAAGTGATTATCCCCCCAAATTCTCCATCCAAGGGTCCATCAACTTTTTAATTAAAGAAAGCACGAAGGCGCTGCCTATGACAAACACCACGCTGCCCAGCGATGGGAAAAGAGCGAGCCCTAACGCGGTGCCTGCGGCGGGAGGATGTTCGGTGTTTGTAACAATCATGAGCAGCATAGTGATGCCTACGGCCAAGCTACCGCCTATCAGCAAAGAATCCAGACTGGAGCAGAGAAGCCCCATGCACGTGCCGATTAAATGTCCACCCATGACGTTCCTCGGCCCAGCAGTATACTGCTTTGGAATCGCGAAAACTGTAAAAGCGGTTGATCCTACGGCAGCCACTATGACTATGTTTGTCAACTGGGTAAAAACAAGTAAAATCAAAAAAATCGCGATAGTCGCCACCGTAGTTTGCCATAAGTAGTTTTTCCACTTCTCCCTTATTTTTCTGTCAAACAGGCGCATATGAAGAAATTTTTTCTTCAGTTTAAATATTTTTGGTGTGTTAATGGGCGAAGTCGATCTAGGGGAAACGCTTGAATGTAGAATGTTTTGGCGCCTAACCTCAAATCCTCTGAGCGTTTCATCACGTCTTTCCCAACTAATGTGGGTTAACGCGACATCAACAAGGGGAAAAACGTGAAACAAAAATTAGCTCCATTAGATAACGCCTCGTCAAACCACACGGCGATACCTCACAGCTGAGCGAATCGACGTGCCAGGCAGCTTGGGTCCCAAAACAAACGGCTTAAGAGGCAGCTTGCATAAATCTCGTTGAGAACATGCCGCGACCTTACGTGACATTGAACGCTGCGATGACGCTGGACGGAAAGATAGCGACGTTCGCCAAGGACAGCAAGATCTCCTCGGAGACCGACCTCGTTCGCCTCCACAAGCTCCGGGCAAAAATGGACGCCGTCATGGTCGGCGCTGGGACAATTCTCGCTGACAACCCGTCCCTGACCGTGAGGCGCGTGAGGGGAAAAAACCCGATGCGCGTGGTGGTCGACGGCAAAGCCAGGATACCCGTCAGCGCCAAGGTCCTGGATCGGTCCGCCAAGACGATCGTGGCAGCCCTGAGGACGGCAAGGAAACAAAACATCGACAAACTGCGCACGGCCGGGGCAGAAGTTATCCTTTTCAAAGGGAAAAGGGTCAACCTTCTTTCGCTGCTCAAGAAACTCTATCTTCGAGGCACCAGGAAGCTCCTCCTCGAGGGAGGGTCCACCCTGAACTGGAACATGATCGAGCAGGGGCTGGTAGACGAGATCCGGGTGACGATAGCCCCCAAAATAGTCGGGGGAGAAACGGCAAAAACTCTGGTCGGCGGGACCGGTTTCCCAAGGGTGAAGCAGGGCGTTGGGCTCAAACTTTTCAAGGTCTCGAAAATTGGGGATGATCTCCTCTTGGTCTATCGATTAGCGGGTGCAAAGCGTGCTAAGGAAAGTAGGTGACCACCTCATCATCATAGGGGTGGCACATGTGCTGCCAAGGAGCGCGGCGGAGGTCGGGGAAATTATCGCGGCGGAGCGTCCCGACATAGTCGCGGTGGAACTGGATCCATTCAGATACTTGGCGATGACGCAGGGCAAGAAGCCCGGAATCCTGGACGCGTTCCGGACTGGCCCGAACATTTTGCTGCTGAGCGCCCTGATCTACCTGACGCAGGGCAAGTTCTCGCGCCAGACCGGCATGCAGGCTGGCGAGGAGATGCTCGTCGCAGTCAACAAGGCCAAGGAGATCGGGGCTCAGGTTCAGTTGATCGATCGGGACATCGGGATTACGCTTCAGAGACTGGTCAGCAAGATGACCACGAGGGAAAAATTCAGGCTCTTTGGAAACTTGTTGATCGGCCTGTTGCCCGTGGGTAAGGGCGTGGAAATCGAGCACATCACGGAAGAGCAGATGGTGGAAAGCCTACTCGTGGAGTTCAGGAAGTTGTCGGCGGCGGCCTATGATGTCCTGATCGCCGAGCGCGACTCCCATATGTCCTCCAGGCTGGCAACTTTCCTGCTCGCGGGCAAGAAGGTTGTCTGCGTGGTCGGCGCCGGCCATGTGCCCGGTATTTACGAAAAGATGAGCAAGTTGATTGCAGGTGGATGGCGAATGAGATTTGACTACCGGGCGGGCGGTTGAAGTGCTGCTCACTATCTTGATCGCGGTCCTGCTGGTCAGCTTGATCTCTCTGGTAGGGGCGGTGTTCATATTTTTCAACAGGAGAAAAATAGAGAAGATGATTTTCCCGCTCGTCGCCTTTGCCTCGGGATCGATGCTGGGGGCGGCCTTCCTGGCCATGTTGCCCGAGAGCCTGAAAGGAATTGGCTCACCGAACCTCACCTTCGCCATCGTCCTGACTGGCATAGTGACATTCTTCGCGCTGGAGAGGCTGCTTTACTGGCACCACTGCCGCGACAAGATATGCCGCGTGCACCCCTACATCTACCTGACCATATTCGGCGACAGCGTCCACAACTTCGTCGACGGGATGGTGATAGCCGGGAGTTTCATGCTCGGGGCCGCGCCGGGAGGGATCAACATGCAGTTGGGGCTGCTCACAACCGTGGCCGTGATAGTCCATGAAGTCCCGCAGGAGCTCGGCGACTTTGGGATCCTGTTGTACGGGGGATTTAAATTTAGAAAGGCGCTTATTTACAACTTCGCCTCCGCTTTAACTGCCATCGTTGGCGCCATCGTCGCCTATTTTTCGCTGTCGTTCATCAACTTCTCGGCTCCGCTTGTGGCCTTCGCCGCTGGAGGGTTCATCTACGTGTCCGCGGTGAACTTGATGCCAAAGCTTCACGAGGAGCACGCCAACAAGAGGTTCCTGTTGCAGCTCTCCCTCTTCCTCATGGGGATCGCCTTAATCCAAGTGCTTTCGACCATAGCCGGATAAAATCTAAACAGTTTTTATCAGGGGCTGCATAAATCATCTTGGAGATGAACAAGTGGAACAGGGCATTGCTGAAAAGCTGAAACAGATGCTCGGAGTGCAAGTAGAGAAAATAGAGGAGCAGGGAGAGCAGCTGCTGGTCTACGTCCCAAAGGGCCAGGCTGCCAAGGCAATAGGTTCGGGCGGCTCCGTGGTCAGGTCCGCGGAACTCGTGCTGAACAAGAAGCTCGCCATAAAGGAACTCTGAACTGACGCTCGAAAGCCCTTTAAAATCAGGCGACGAAGTGTTGTTGAGGTGAGTCTGTGGTTCAGGCATACATATTGATAACGGCGGCGATAGGGAAGGTCAAGCAGGTTGTCAAGGAGTTGTCGAAGGTCAAGGAAATCAAAAACGTGCATGTGGTCACAGGACCATACGACATAATAGTCCTCGTCGATACCAAGAGCATGGACATGCTTAGCAAGGCTGTTGTCGAGGACATACACAAGATAAAGGGCGTCGTCGACACCAACACGGCCATCGTGATCGATATCTAAGTTTGGTAGCCCCGGCCGGATTCGAACCGACGTCAGCAGGTCCAGAACCTGCGATGCTTGACCACTACACCACGGGGCTCCAAAATTACTTCC
>JBDRCL010000024.1:0-24467 GCA_043821745.1 Methanobacteriota archaeon
GTTGTAAAGCCGTTTCCCCATCATCATTATTTCCTCTTCCCCTACGTCGATTCCCATTGCGGAACTCGTGATGGCCGCGTAATCTGAGGGTTCAAGCGCATAGGCTCCATACCATGTCCCTACATATGTGCAGATGCCCAGCATGTCTTCAATCCCTTTGGTTTGCGCTTGCCAAAGGACCAATTTCGGCTTACCCTCGTATTCGGTTTCCTTGAATGAAACTCCCTTTGGCCCGGACAGACCGCATGCGCCCACAGCGCCCCTCAGATGTCTGCCCCCGACGGGCGAGGTTGATATCGCGAGCGCCCACCCCTTTGCTACTCTATAACTATCTAGTGAATCCTGTCCCTTGTTGTGCACTGCCAAAGCCGCTGAGCCCTTTCCCAGCCTTTGAGAGGCCTCCCTCACGCCCTCTGCCAAAAGATCGCCTATTCCTTCGCGGTATGCAAGCATTTCTATCATTTTCATGATGGCGTCTCTGTTTCCCCAGCTAAGTTTCAGGCCGTCGGTTTCTTTTGTGGTCAGCAGGCCCTTCTCAAAACATTCAAAGGCCCAGGATATGACGACCGATGCGTTGTCCCCATCCAGACCAAGTTGGTTGGTCAATAGGTGGGCAGCAAGGACAGCTTCTGGATCATCCAGGTCCAATCTTGTTGCCCAGGACCATATGGAATTGATCCAAAATCCCGGTCCTTTCGTGCCCTTGTATTTGCCCCGGTCTATCTCTGAGAACGGTATACAACCTATGGGGCAGTTGAAGCATGCGAGTATTCGTTTCCTGAATTTGTTGACGCCAGCGACATTTTTCCTTTTTTCCAAGGGCCAATAATTGTCCTGCCCACCCCTTACAGGGGGACCCGCGCACTCCCATAATTTGTCCTCGGGTTTCAGGGACGTTTCCAGCAACGTCGACCTTCGCATCGGTTCGGCGGTTGGCGAGTCCCTTATTTTTGTTAAAGCTTTGTCCAACGCCATTAAGAACATCTCAGGATCAGCGACCTTGATTGACCCATGCCCGCGGGCGACGATGGCCTTGAGCTTTTTGTTGCCCATCACGCAACCCATTCCAGACCCACCAGCAACTTTGCCCCTGTCGCCAACAACGGCTGCAGCCTTGACGCAGTTCTCCCCGGCGGGGCCAATCGCCGCCAATTTTATTTTATCGTTTTTGAGCTCTTCCTGCAAGATCTCATCCGTCTCGTATGTCGTTTTGCCCCAGACTGATTTTGCGTCCCTGAGTTCCGCCTTTCGGTCTTGTATCCACAGGTAAACTGGCGCCTCAGCTTTACCTGTAATCACAATATTGTCAAAGCCCGCGTATTTTACCTCCGCCCCGAAATGGCCGCCGAAATTCGCGGAGCCTATTCCGTCATTGAACGCGTTTTTTGAGTCGATGGAAACTCGGCACGCGCCTGGCGTCAGCGTGCCCACGAGGGCCCCAATACCGAAACACAGCAAGTTTTCTGGGTCTGACCATTTGGTCCCCGGCTTCATTTCGTTGAGCAGTATCAGGTCATTGACCCCTCTGCCCCCTATGAACTTCCTTGCGTACTTTTCCGTGTCCTCGGTTGTTATTCTCCCATTTGATAGGTCCACCCTCAGGATTTTTCCCGCCAAGCCGCCCTTGATCTCGTTGGGACACATCTCAACTCACCACTTTCAAAGCCCCGTAGAAGCAGTATTTCGCGCACAGCGGCCCTTTTTCTCCCTTGCAAAGGTCGCAAGTTGAATCAACTTTGGAGTCAATTTCGCCTGTGCCCTCGTTTCTCTTTATTTCTATGCTGCTCGATTCGGTTGAGAAGGCACCGGTGTGATGAAAGGAGCATATCAATTCGCAAGTCCTGCAACCGTAGCAAGCTTTTGAATCTATTTCTATCCTCATTTCAGTCATCCAAATTGTTATGGATGTCCAAATTATATATTGTGGGGCGCCTCAGTTCCGCCTCAGCTCTCAACCCATAATCGATGCTCAATCGCTCGGAAAGTCCCGACTATTGTACTTTCTCTTTATGAGCCTATAGAGAGGAACGTCGAACTCATCTGGGAACTTGGGCTTTTGCTTTATGAGCGACGCGATTTGCCTTCCTATCTCGTACGACGATTTCATCGCCCTTTGGTCCTTTTTAATCGCGCCCTTTTCAACAGCAAATCCATCAGTTTGCTCTACGGGAAACATATGGTTGCTCATAAAGTAACGTAGAAACACGTCCAAGGCACCTTGAGCTCCCTGCCTCCCCGCGACGGCTATGGCACCCCCTACCTTGTTTGCTAGCTGCATTTTCGGGTATCGCAACGCGTAGGTTCGATCCAATAGGATTTTTGCCTGTGCGCATAATGTGTAAAAGTAAACGGGGGATCCCATCACGATTCCGTCGGCGTTCAACATTTTTTCGTAGACTGACTGCATATCATCCTTTATGTGGCACTTGCCCGTCTTGTGGCACGAGGAACAGGCATCGCAGGGTTTGATTTCCTTATCCCACATAGTCAACAGCTCGGTTTCTGCTCCACATTCGCTCGCTCCTGCCAGCGCCTCCCGAACTAAGATCTCCGTGTTTCCTCCCTTTCTGGGGCTGCACACGATTCCTAGGACTTTCATTCAATTTCCCTAATAAGGGCTAGTTTTGCTGTTATTAAAGGTTCTTTCGCTCACTTTCTAATTCAGGGCTTGACCGGTTGAAAGAAGTATGGCCGAGACTTTTTACATTTCAAAGATTGATAGTGTTCTGATTTGTGCGCCAACTAAATTTAATTACAAACCGCTATCGGAATTGCATCACACTTACCATCCCCTCGACCTAATCGCCCGAAACCCGTGAACAAGGCATAAACCTTTCCCGCTTCTTGGAAAACAACCTCGCGCAGTTCCTTAATCGTTTAGAAGTGGTGGGCCCGCCGAGGATCGAACTCGGGATCTTCACCGTGTCAGGGTGACGTCATACCACTAGACTACAGGCCCCAAAATAGAACTACGCTGAATGGTATAAAATCCACTCGATTGGTCATTGTAATGGTTTTATGGTAGCCTCACTTAATTAACCCTGCTGGCTGAGGCCGGTGGCTATGCCAAGAATGCGTTCGGTGTCGATCATTTGTTGGAAGGGTGCGGGGGGAGTTTAGTTTGTCCCGAAAACCCATCCCTTGGGAATTTTGGAGGAGGGCAAAAGAGGGTGAATACTGCAAGACCAAGGATTTTGAGATGAAAAGATTCTACCCCACACTAAAGGAAAAGATCAGGGAACATGATGTAAAGTACAATCCGGAGGCACCGCTGTTACCTACTGACGACCTAATCCGAGATATGTACAAGGCCGCGATGGAATTGCTGTTTGAAGTCGGCATATTGTGCACCGATACTGAAAGAGTGATTAAATTTGAAAAAGATGAAATAGACAAAAATCTCCGCCTGTTGCCGGAGGAAATAGTTCTCGGCAGCGGCGACGATAAAATCACAGTACATGCAAGGGGAGTTGAAGACAGGAGACCTCCCGTCATAGAAGGAGGCCCCATAGGTGGCCCCCTATCGGAAGAACTGCACGAGATAGCTGCGAAGGTTTACGAAGCATATGCGAGGGAACCGCTCGTTGACAGACAATCTTGCCACGGGTATGGGAAAACTTTTAAAGGTATGCCTGTTGAGGGCAGGTCACCAGTCGAGTTGGAATGTGATGGTGCAATAGTTCAATCGGCGGTTGAGGGCATTCGAAGAGCGGGAAGGCCCGGAATGCCGTTGTGTGGCAGCACTGCCGTTTCTTTGGAAGGGTACATGAGCGCCCAATGGCCCAATGGCACTTCACTCCATGCATACATCATGCCCAACATGAAAACAGATTACAACACTCTATGTCGTGCTTTACACTGCATGAATAGGGGTTACCACGTGTGGGGAGGGGGGCAAGCAGCCATCGGAGGGCTCGCAGGTCCACCTGAGGGGTGTGCGATTACAACCGTGGCTGAGAATATAGCTGGTTATTTGCTGTACAATTACGTCGAAGGATCGGTTTGGGTTATAGACGCTTTACATCCTGGGACAACTTCAAGAAAATCAATATGGGTCAATTGCGTCGCGATGGCGGCATTAGCTAGACATGTCCGGTTAATCTGCAGAGGAATTCCCTACATAACTTACGCTGGGCCTTGTACTGAGATGGCTTTTCATGAGATAGCAGCTTCCACAATCGGGGGGACAGTTGTTGGCAATAATCCAAACGTTGGGACTGGGAAAGGAGGAGTTGGCGATGATTTGTTTGCCCCCTTGCATTCCAGATTCCAGGCCCAGGTGGCTCAAGCGTCTCTAAAGCTAAAGAGGGAAGATGCGAGCGTGTTGATGGACACGATACTGAAGAAATACGAACTTGTGTTGAATGACAGAAAAGAACCGACTGGAAAAAAGTTCCAAGAGTGTTACAATCTAAAAACCCTTACACCGTCGAAGGAGCTAATTGAAATCTATGTTAATGTAATCAAAGACCTTCAAAATTTGGGCTTGCCCGTTGTAGCTTTTTGAAGTTCCATTATCCTGCTCTTAGCTAGTCAAGGCGTTCAAGTTAAGTAAATAGGGAACACAAGGATTAGTTCGTCAAGTTATCGTGAATGTGTTTTAGCCCACTTTTTGCAAAACACTCGATGAGTGGTGGACCGGGCGGGACTCGAACCCGCGACCTCTCGCATTTTAGTCGTTGCCGAATGCCAAGCGAGTGATCTTCCAAACTGATCTACCGGCCCACATGAAAACAGTAAGCAGTCCAACTTAAGAGATTTTGTAATCGCAAGCTCGGAAGTTGAATCGGAAAGTCTACCGGACGCGGAGTCTCTGGACGGTTTTGACCTTCCATTTGTAGCGGTTTATCCGGCTGTCCCTGCCGTAGCCGCAGGCAGCGCAAACACCGCGCTGGGCGTGGTAGGCGCGCCTCCCGCATCGCCGGCATCTGATATGGACAATCTTGTGCTTCTTGCCCATCGACGGGGTGCCCTTGGTCATCGAGGTCACCCTGCCGGCGATATGAAGACGACGCTGTCGCCACGGATCACCATGATACCGTAGCGCTTGGTGGCCTCTCCGCCTTGTAGTTCCTCGGCTTCCTCAAGCACGATGTTCACGTGTACGTCAAATCCGCTGAGCTTTCCTCTGAGCTCGCGCCCGCCCTTGAGTCCTACTAGAACAGATGACCCAAGTGCCTTGTTTAATATATCCAGTGGTCTCTGACTCATCAGAATCAACAACTTTTCTTCAACTTGATATTTAAGTTTATCCTGCAAGGCTTTAATATGCCACCTGGACGGCGTTACAGGCTGCGCAAGGACGAGCTGAAAAGTTTGGTGCAGGAAGCCAAGGTCAAGTTCGGCGAGGCCATAGCAGGAGTCATCGATAAAGATTTTGAAATTTTGGAGCCGGAAACAGGCATAGAGTTGATTATTGGCGGAGGCAAAGCGATTTTTTTCAGAAAGAATGGAGAACTTTTACCCACGCTGAACATCGTCGACGTGATCAAGCTTCGATCCGTCGTCGTCGACATGGGCGCAGTGCCTTACGTCGTGAATGGTGCGGACGTGATGGGACCGGGAGTGGTCTCGGCCGACTCGGAGATCAATGTGGGCGATGTGGTTACGGTCGTCGACGAGCGCCACGGCAAGTCCCTTGCGATAGGCACGGCCCTGCTGTCGGGAAAAGAGATGAAAACCCCCAAGGGAAAGGCCGTTAAGAACATGCACCACGTCGGAGATAAGATATGGCAGCTTTTAGAAAAGAGTTAAATATTCGCCAATAGACATTTTCGCGGAGAACATCATGAAATCCTTCAAGAAGATTTTCAGCAGACCATCTTCAGAGCCCACGACCATCCAAGAGGTACCGTTCACGGAGGTCGAGGCTAGTCGAAGGCCTGGAAGGTTGGGGGAAATCGAGCCCATTTACGTTAAAAGCATGGAACTCAACAGCTTGGCCGACGTCCAGGAGGCATCTGACGAGCTCATGGCCGGAAACATCATGATTTTGGACATAAGCTCACTCATGAATCAGGACCCCAACGAGCTGAAGCGGGCTATTGACCAGCTCAAGGGGATTTGTCAGGGATTGGGCGGCGACGTGGGACGCCTGACTGACACGAAAGTTATTGCCACACCGAGGTTCGTTACCCTGCAGTTCAAGAAGCCCACTGCTTAGTCCGGTGTGCTCATGAAGAAAAGGGAGTTTGTCCTCCCGGTAGAAGTTTGTCCGATTTGCGGAGCCAAGGGAACTTTCAAGGTAATTGGCAGGCTGGACGACATCCCCTACTTCGGCGAGACCATGGAGACACTCGTGAACTGCAGCAGCTGCAATTTCAAGCACGCGGACGTCACTCACCTCGGTCAGCGCGAAGCCGTTCGTCACGAGTTTCAGATATCTTCCGAGGAGGATATGAAGGTCAGGGTCGTGAGGTCGAGCACGGGCACGATCAAGGTACCTGAGCTTGGCGTGACAATCAGGCCCGGCTCTGGCAGCCAGGGATACATAACTAACATCGAGGGCGTTCTTAATCGGATCAGGGATGCGATCGGTTCAGCGAAGGAGGGCGCAAGCCCGGCCAAGCGCAGGACAGCGAAGAGGAAGCTCAAGATGCTGGAGGACGTGGTCCAAGGGCGTAAAAGGGCCAAGATGATTGTCATGGACCCGCACGGCTACAGCGCGATAATCGATGGGAGAACGAAAAAGAGAAAGCTCACGAGAAAGGAAATCAAAGCCCTTGAAGATTTAACGTAATCTTATCGTCTCGAGGTTCAAGGGTGCCCTCGTCTCGGCCCTGAAGAGCTTGCGAAGAGTCCCGGCAAAATTCACGCATTTGCTTTCCTCCCCGTGTATGCTTATTATGCGGCGGGGCTTTGGCGAGAGCCTTCGTACGTAGTTCAGAAGCTGCGAACGGTCAGAGTGCCCGCTGAAACCTTCGATTGTTTTTATCTCCATGTTGACCTTGACCTCCTCGGGCTTGCCCTTGTCGCTTCGCATCGGTATCTCGCGCCACCCCTTTTGTATCCTGCGTCCCATGGAGCCCTCGCCCTGGTAACCGACGAAGATCAGGGTGTTCTTCGGGTCCGGGGCTAGGCGCTTGAAGTACTCAAGCACGGGACCACCCGCCATCATACCTGCCGTCGAAAGTATCACGGAAGGCTCACCATCAATTACCTCTGTCCGTTGGTCAGGTCCTGAGACCTTTTTGAACATATCCGACAGGAACGGGTTCTCGTCCTCCTTGAATATCAACTCGCGGAGCTCCTGTGAGAGGTACTCTGGGTAAGCAGTGTGGATGGCGGTCGCCTCCCAAATCATGCCATCCAAGTAAACTGGAACATTGTCAAGGATTTTGTTTCGTCTGGCACTCTCGAGCAGGACCATCATCTCCTGGGACCTCCCAACGGCAAAGGCGGGGACAAGCACCTTGCCGCCGCGCTTTATCGTTTCGTTGATAGTTTGGATGAAAGCATTTTCTGCATCGCTCCGATACGGCTGGATGTCCTCGGCCCCTCCGTATGTGCTGTCTATGATGAGTGTTTCAATCCTTGGGAAACTGTAAACGGCTGGAGAGAAGAGGCGCGTGCGGTCGAATTTCATGTCTCCGGTGTAGACGATGTTGTAGAGTCCGTCGCCGATGTGCAGGTGGACGAGGGATGACCCCAAGATGTGCCCGGCGTTGTGGAGCGTGATCCTGACATCTGGCGCTATGTCGGTCACGTCACCATACTCCAGCGGTATGCAGTGGGATAGGAAGGAAGCAATGTCCCTCTTTGTGTACGGAAGTTGTTTGTTCTCACGTTCCGCAATGTCTACGTAATCCACCATTAGAAGCACGGCCAGATCGCGTGTTGCTGGGGTGCAGTAAACAGGGCCCTCGAAGCCGTACTTGAAGAGGTACGGCACGAAGCCGCAGTGGTCCAGATGAGCATGGGTTATGATTACCGCGTCCAATTCTGGCAACCTTACCTCTGGCACTTCCAGGTGCGGGAAGGCATTGTCGTCGGACGCCACGTTCACGCCGCAGTCCAGCATGGCCTTGCTTTCGGGTGTCTGTAGGAGGAAGCATGACCTCCCGACTTCGCGAGCTCCGCCAAGGGTAGTGAACCTCACCCAACCATCCTTCGCTTTTTGCTCGCGATGGATGCGCCTGCCTATCTTCCTCAGCGTATCGCGCCTCTCTGATCCTCCGTAGATCATGGAGAGCCTGACGTTCCGCACTAAGTCGGATTTTATCGGAGGCGCCCGTATTATTTTCGGCGTCCAGCTTATCTTGTGCATGATTTCTCTGAGAAGAGCTCCTCCCTTTCCGATGGCGATGCCCGGCTTTTCCACCTCTATCGTTACTTCCCCCACGTCTTCGCTGAATATTATGTCGGTTATCTTGGCCTCGTCAGGTATCAGTTCCTTGATGCGCTTTTCGGCCTCTTCCTTGTCCGTCAGAATTGACGGGTCAGGACGGAGGATTATCCGCTTCCTGATCTTGCGGGCGAGCTCCTTTATCATCTCACCGTTTTCCATCAGGAGGTCTAGGTTCTCGCAGTAGAGGACCACCCTGGGTCCCTCAAAGTCTATGTTCGAAACAGCGTCAGCGAAAGCAGTTTCCTTCACTGCCGCCTTTATCTCTTTCAGTAATTCCTCTGCAGCCATGCTTGCACCATAATTTTTGAAGTTGTCTTAAGCTAGTTTTTTAATATCCTCAGGGGAAAGCTCATTGTAGCCCTTTTTCGTTATGATGGCCACCATAA
Organism: Methanobacteriota archaeon; assembly: GCA_043821745.1. Classification (GTDB taxonomy): domain Archaea; phylum Hadarchaeota; class Hadarchaeia; order Hadarchaeales; family Hadarchaeaceae; genus Hadarchaeum. The sequence continues at coordinate 8,734 of JBDRCL010000024.1, forward strand.
CCTCGTTTCCTGTTGCGATGTCTCGCTTCATCGCGGTCCTTACGGCCTTCACGGCTATCGGGGCAGCGTCCTCCGTTTTCATACCTTCCTTGAATTCCGTCTCGAGCACGCCATAGGCAACCGGGGATCCAGAACCCGTTGCCACCATCTTCTCCTCGGTCATGCCGCCGTCCATATCGACAAAGAACAGCCTCGGGGTGTCTTCGTCCATGCCTCCAACGAGCAGGTTTGCGTAGTAGATGTATGAGTTCATGGTGTTGGAGACCATCTTGGCACAGGTCGAAACGTTCATGGGAACGCCCTGGTGCATAGCGTAGTACCCTGCCTCCGCCTTCATCATGTTCACGAGCTGCTCGGTGTCGGCAACTCCGCCGGCCGTGGTGAAAGCGATCGTGTCCGTTATGCTGTAGACCTTCCTAGCTTTCTTGCTGGCCACGAGGTAGCCCATAGTGGCCCGTGAGTCGGTGGCGAGCACCACGCCGTCCTTACAAGCCATCCCGACCGTGGTCGTGCCCTTTAGATTTTTAAGTTGTTCTTCTTGCAATGCAATACACCTCAAAAATGCCGCATTAGAAGCAGCAATAAGTCAATCGTGGTGGCCGTATATAAAGTTATCCGCAAATTTGAGAGCGGGGATGGGGTGAAGGAACCAAAACGGATTGAGCTGCCTAGAGAGGTCTGGATGGGACCTAAGTTAATCTCGAAAGTGGCCGACGTCTGCAAACGTTTGTGCTCTGGCCAGCGGGCTCTGATAGTGGCCGACCCCATGACGTTCAAGTTTGTCGGGTCAGGCGTGAAACGCCAGCTGGAGCGCGCGAAGTTTGATGTCATGTACACGATTATCAAAGAGTCAGATTTAGCGACAGTTTCCAATGTAAGGAAAATTACCAGAGGCAAGGTGGACTTCTTCCTTGGCATAGGGGGAGGGAAGTGCATCGACGTGGCCAAGCTCGCTTCCTTCCAAGATGGTAAACCCTTCGTGTCCGTGCCGACGGCAGCATCCCATGATGGTATTGCCTCATCCAGGGCTTCTATACGCGGCGGTAGAAAGCCCACATCCATGGAAACCCATGCGCCAATCGCGATAGTCGCCGACACACTCGTCATCAAGCGCGCCCCGCCCCGCCTATTGGCCGCCGGCTGTGGGGACATCATATCCAATCTTACAGCGGTCCGTGATTGGCAGCTTTCACATCGCGTCAATGGCGAGCCCTACAGCGAGTACGCCGCAATGCTGTCGCTCGTAAGCTACCAGATTGTGATGGAAAACGCTGACGTCATCCGCAGCCGCACGGAGGAGAGCGTCAGGAAGGTAGTTAAGGCCCTGATCTCGAGCAGCGTGGCCATGGCGATAGCTGGCAGCAGCAGGCCCGCAAGCGGTGCGGAGCACCTATTCAGTCACGCTCTTGACATTACGGCCCCGAGACCGGCTCTCCACGGGGAGCAGTGCGGCGTGGGGACAATAATGATGGCGTACCTCCACGGAGAGGACTGGGTCGCGATTAAAAGGGCTCTAAAAACCATCGGGGCCCCGACAAACGCGCGGGAGCTGGGGATACCAGCCAAGTACCTCGTCAAGGCATTGACGCTTGCCCATAAGATCAGGCCAGATCGCTACACGGTCTTGAAAGATGGCTTGAACAAGAAGGCCGCCGAAAGGCTGGCGAAAACGACCGGTGTTGTTTAGCCCAACTTTTCCACGGTCACGCGGTCACCCGTCTTGAGTTTTCGGAAATTTTCAATCCCGCTCGTTATCATCGCAAAGGTGTTGATGGGGCCTATCGGCTGCGATTTGCCGAAGAACAAGCAGAACGCTGGTCCGTCCGGCCAATAGGAAACGTCACCTGTGGTGGTCTTTGTGGTCGGATTTTCAAGCTCAATCTTTACTGGAATCTCGAAGTAGATCTCTTCCTTCCAGACCTCGATCTCAGCCTCGAATGGCAAGGCGTGCCAGATCGCATCGCAAGTCTTAGGGTGTTCTTTTTCGAGCAGTTCAGCCCCAATCTCGAAACATTTGAATTTTATGGCAATTTTTCTTATCATGGAACCACCTTTTTATTTCCCATTTTTTCTTTATGTGCGTTCTGCCGAGCTGCGGTTTGGACTTTTCAAAAGAAATAAGCCAACTCAAGGCGCCAACCTATTGGGGAACCTATGATTGGGAGGAATAGGGCCCTTCGCGCCCTGCACGAGTCTGGATGTCATGAGAGAGTAGTTCGGCACTGCCTCACCGTTGAGCGCACGGCCATATCAATTGCCAATCGGATTCTTGCGAATGGGCATGACATAGACCTTCAACTGGTTAGCGTCGGAGGGCTGTTACACGACATCGGGCGCTCGAAGACTCACGGCATAGAGCACGGTGTCGAAGGCGGAAAGATTCTCAGGATCATGGGTTTGAAAGGTCTGGCACGTTTTGCCGAGCGCCACATAGGCGCGGGAATCCCGGCCGGCGAGGCGAGAGCGCTCGGTTTGCCGCCAAGAAATTTCATCCCCCGGACGGTGGAGGAAAAAGTCGTGTCTTACGCCGATAAGCTTGCCATTGGGAGCAGGAGAGGAACGTATCGAGAAGCTCTAGATTTGTTCAAATCTGAGTTAGGCCCGCAGCACCCAGCTGTTGACCGATTTAGGCGCCTTCACGAGGAAATCCAGAACCTTATGAAAAAATGATTTTGATTGACACAAAATTACACTATTGCCTAATTTTTTAACGGATGTTCATACCTCTGGCAATGCAATCGATAATCCAAGTTCCTTCAGCTTTTCCTTGGTGGGGATGCCAGTTTCGATGTTCCAACCCCTAACCCTGTAGTAATCGTCCAACATCGAATCATATTTTTCCCTATCCAACTTTTGCCCCTTGTGCGGGCCCGAGGGCAAGGGCTCATCATAGGTCCTCCATGTTTGATAGTCGTGTTTTCTCCTCACCCCCTCCCTGACGATGAAAGCTCGCTCCACATTATAGACACGTTCTGCGGCACTAAGCAATCTGGCGCCGCTCATCTCTACACCGGTGGTCGAGGAGAATAGTTCGGCTAGTATATCCTCAGTATAAGAGACATGGCCCCAGAAGGAGTACATCTTACAGACCTCTAGCATGTCGGCCAGCGTAGCTTGATTTTCGCACAGGGCCACCAGCGTTCCTTTTCCCTCGTAGCTCAAGGGGTCAACAGCAGATCTATAGCCAAACTTTCTTTCGGATTCCTCGGGGGCTAGGCCGTGAAATTCGACGCTGGGGTCTCCTCTGAGGTGGTCCGAACCTCTGGAAGAGGTTGCCTGAGCGAGGGCCTGTCCTCGCGCGGATCTACAGGTCTCGTGCTGTTCCAAATCCTTTATCGCTAGAACATACTTCTCAGCTCCTCTCCCGATTTTCTTCCCCGCTCTGACTTCTCCCTCTGCAAGCACGTCCCCGAAGCCCTTTCGAAGGGCAATCATCTCGATTAGCTTTAGGAGAGCTTCGCCGTCTCCCCACTTTAACGGGAAGCCAACGTCATTCCCTGAAATTATGCCGCGTTGGTACAGCTCCATGGCGAAGCTTATCACCCTTCCAGTGGAATCGCAGTCCAGGCCGTACCTGTCGCCGACTGTGGCAGCCTTCAGTACTGTGTCAAGGTCTGTTACCGCAGGCGCCGCCCCGAAGGATGCCATAGTCTCGAACTCTGGGCCATCCCCTATCAATCCCTTGTATGGACCCTCCTTTATTTCGAAATGAGGGGTACAGGGTTTGGGGCAGGAATAGCAGCCTATCCATCTGCGGACGTATTTTTCGTGAAAGATTCGCGGGTTCAACTTGTCCGCATCCTCCCAGTAGCCCTCCTGATGGTGCTTGGTCACCAAGACGCATCCGTAATTATGTATGTACCAGAGTGTTCCATAGGTCCCCCTCCCTCCGTGGTGCCTACCCGACCGGTCTACCTCTTGCCTAAAACTTCTAGCCGCTTCTATGAGCCTCTCCGGATTGTGTATTTTGATTCCCCGGGTCCCCCTGACAGCGATGGCCTTCAGGTTCTTGGAGCCCATAACTGCTCCGGTCCCTGTCCGACCCGCAGCATTTTTGGGGCCAGTCATAACACAAGCGAAACGGACGAGGTTTTCCCCGGCCTGACCTATGCACGCTGTCTTGATTTCTGGGTCACTGAATTCTTCCCTTATCATCTGCTGGGTTTCCCATGTGTCCTTGCCCCAGATGTTCCTGGCGTCATTAATCTTGACTTCGTCGTCGGAAATCCAGAGATAGACAGGTTTTCGGGCTCTTCCCCATACTACCACATGGTCGTATCCGGCGAACTTCAGCTCGGGGGCCCAGTGGCCGCCTGAGTTGCTGTCGCCTAAGAACCCCAAGGGCGATCTAGTGGTGACGTTAAACCTACCAGTTCCCGGAGCCAGCGTGCCCGTCAACGGACCCGTGCCGAAAATTAGACGGTTTTCTGGATCAAACGCGTCCATCCCCGCGGGGACTTCATCCAATAATATCTTGGCGTTTATTCCCCTTCCGCCGATGAAGTTCTTCCTAAGGTCATCGGGCAACGGCTGTTTTACCACTTTTTCTTTTGACAGATCCACTCTGAGTATTTTACCGGCCCAGCCATACATCATTTCACATCCGCCTTTGGTTTATATCCTGTAGCTTTCTTAAGTTCTAAAATATCATCCATGATTTTTTTCTTCTCCGATGTCTCTAAACGTGAATACTCTATCGCTTGGTGAGGACACCACTCAACACATCTAGGTTCGCCCCCACATAGATCACAAACAATTACAGCATCCTTGTCAACGTGAATCGCCCCAAACGGGCACGCCTCCACGCATGCGCCACACAAGGTGCATTTTTCCGCGTCGATCGACATAGCACCTGTTTTAGTATCTTTGCTGATTGCTTCGTTAGGACAAGCGCTACTGCAGTTTGGTGGGTCACATTGCTGGCAAACTATTTGCAGGTACAGGCCCTGCCATTCCCTGCGCACAATTTGGATTCTTGACGTGTTTGGTCTTATTTCTCCTTCCTTGCTGAGCGAACAAATTTCTGTACATGCCATGCACCCTGCACACTTGTCCGGGTATACTGCGAGAACCTTCCCACCTTCAACTACACCCATATTTTTCATCCATTTTTATTTTTCCCGTTTTGGTCGTTCAAATGGTGGGCCCGCCGAGGATCGAACTCGGGATCTCCACCTTGTAAGGGTGGCGTCTTAACCACTAGACCACGGGCCCCATCTAATTTTTGTTCGTCAATAAAAAGAGTAACCAGTCTCTTGTAAATATAATCACGAAGTAGATGATTTTAGATGATGGCGCGGGGGAGGGGATTTGAACCCCTGAGGCCCAAAGGGCCAATAGGTTAGCAACCTTTAGCGGACCCAACAATGCTAGGTCTATCGCCATACCTGGCTTGGCTACCCCCGCACAATCATTATTCTATTTGTTACAGTTTATTAAAACGATATTCAGTCGATTTCTAAAATGATGAAAAAGTGGCGACGAGCACGCCCATAGTTGACGCCTTCCCTGCGCGTCGATTGCTGGCCCCAAGCTCCATCCTGTGGTTCGCAAGCACCGCACGTCCTGCTTACGGTTGCTATCTTCCGATCCTGGCCGGTTTCAGCAGGTGAAGGCAGCTCTCCCCAGCCTTACGACTGAGGCCCCGCCAACGCCGACCCTGCGAGACAGGACTTCGACGCCGGAAACCAGGTCGTCGTGCAGTTCCGAACGCCGTCCATGAACTTCGGCCCACCATAAACCCCATTTGTGAAATAGGGGAGGGGTAGCCCCCCGCCTAGCTCATCGCCGTATCTACTTGGTTTAGGTCGAAATAAGGATTTTACGCTTGTTTTTAAGACCAAGGCCTTGAAGTAGTTCGCAGGTCTTACATAGCTTGGATGAGGTCGGCTCGCCGCAGTTTTCGCATTTTCGCATCTCAAAATCAGGCAACACATTAGTGAGATGCGGCTTTATCTGCTCGAACATTCTGAGGATCATGAACTTTGAGTTGGGGTGATTTGTCTCGAGCCGGTTCAAAAAATCTCGGATTTCCGTGTGCATGCCGCTGGCGTAGGGGCAGACGCCAAGGTGAACGTTCAGCCCTTTCAGCAATGCGTAGATTGCAACCTCTTTCTCAGGGATATTGCGCAATGGCTTGATTCTAGGCACGAATCCCTCCCGGGGCGAGTAGCTCGGGCCCAGCCGGTAGAGTCTCGATAGGTCCGCCCTGACATAGTTCAGCATTATGGCCTGCGTTTCGTCGTCGAGGTTGTGCCCCGTGGCCAGCTTGTCGGCACCTAGTTCTCTGCCAGCTTGGTTGAGGATGGATCTCCGCAGCACGCCGCAATATGTGCACGGATTTAATCCAGTGCGCTTTTTAATAGCGCGTTTGGTCATCGTATCCAGTTTGGAGCCGAATGCTTTTTCGAAACTTATAACGTGATGTTTTACTCCAAGGGCTTCCGCGTTTTCCTTGGCCGCCGACAGGCTCTCCTCGCGATAGCCCTTTATCCCCTCGTCGACCGTAATGGCGACAAGCTCGCAGCGCTTTTCCCTGCAGTAATTTTCCAGCAGGTGCATGCAGGTAACGCTATCCTTCCCGCCCGAAACAGCCACAGCGACGCGTTCGCCGGGGGAAATGAGCTTGTTCTCATTTATCGCGCGTCGAAATCGGCGCTCCACGCTCTTGAGCATACAGCGGTCGCACAGCAGTACCCCAGCGTAGCGACGGTTGTATACGGGCTTACGACCACAGAAACTACACCTGAGCACTCAACCACCAGTTACGACCGGGAGAATTTCGACATGGTCTCCAGATTTCAGGCGCTCTTCCTCAGCGATTATCTTGCCGTTCAATCTCACGACCACGGTTTCACGGTTTTGTCCTAGTTTGTTTAGCAAGTCTGCGACGGTAGTCCCGGCAACGATCTTTAACCTGCGCACTGATTTTTGTCCGATTATTTTTACTCGGACCTCAATTTCACCCACGGAATCACCGGAATGGCAGCAAGAAGTTCGCAATGATAATAAACAACATGATGTATGCAATCGCTCTGCTGATTCTGACGGACCTTTCTGCAGTTGTTATCTTCTCCAGTATCCCCCTGATCATGTAGCCGCCGTCGAGCGGAACTGCAGGCAAGAGGTTGAAAAGGCCGATGCCTATGTTCAGGACGAAAATCCACTTTAGAATATCTATCACGACCCACGGTACCAAAGAGCTGAAGATGTAAGGATGGAATATGTTGCTCCCCAATAGCTGGGCCATGGCCGCCCCAAGCACGAAAAGTGGATTCACAAAATTCCAGCGGGAGATGGTAGATATGACACGGATTCCAAAGTAGCCCACGTTCTCGTTGTAAGGGTTTTGTGAAAGCGTTATCACGTTCTCGCCAGCACTTGTAACCACCCTTATTTTATCACCAGGCTGTGTCATGTTCATGAAAGTCACGAAATCATCGGGGTTGTTCATCTGTAAGTCATTTATTGTGTAAAGTCGCATCCCAAGACCAATGTTGTGGTTATCAGCCGGATAACCCTTGGCGATGGCGTCAACGTAGACCCCCGGTTTCGGGACCAAGAGCAAGAGGATTATGCCAAGGATTAAAATTGCAAACAGCACGTTGGAAAAGGCCCCGGCTGCGTAGACTCTGAGCCGCTTCAAGACAGGAGCCTTAGTGAGTTGTTTTTCGTCTGGTTCCACAAATGCCCCCGGAATCGCCACGAAAAGCATACCTCCCACGGACTTCGTCTTCAGGTTCTGCGCTCGCATCAGGAAACCATGCGCGAACTCGTGGACAAACAGCACTGTCGCGATGCCAATGATCCAGACTAACCAAGTTAGGCCTGGGACCAAACCCGGCAGCACAAATTGCACTCCGGCGACAGCCACGGTGGGGGTTGTCAATAAAACAAACAGGTTTAAGACTAGGGTAATGGAGACAAAGACCATTAAGACGATTCCAGAGACCACGGCAAGGTTTCCGTAGACGCGCCAAAATCTCTTGGCTTGCGCCACGCGATTTATAAAGTTCAGCCCTCGCTTCGTGCGCCACATTATCATACCTGGGGACACGGAGAATCCGCGCTTCTTTAGGTCGTACTTGCGACTTATCCATATTACAACGACCCAGAACAGGACGAACAAAGCGATTGCTAACATTACGTCCTCATACATTTTTAACACCGTAGAGAAATACTGCCGATTAAACTTTAAGCTTATGTGCTAATCCCTGTTTTGAGGAGTATGTTTTCAGTTGTATTGACGACGGTGAAAAATAGGTCCGAGGCAAAAAGGATTGCAGAAATCTTAGTATTCGAAAACCTTGCTGCTTGCGTTAGCGCAGTTCCGAACGTGACATCAGTTTACCGATGGCGAGGAAAGGTCGAAAGATGCAGTGAGGTCATGCTGGTTGTGAAGACGTCGGACAAAAAAATTGGCAGATTAATGGCACGAGTAAAGGAGCTTCACAGCTATGAGGTGCCGGAGCTATTGGTATTTAAGGTAGATCGCGGTCTCCCAAAATATTTAAAATGGATGAAGGAAAATCTGGTCTGATTGCATGCAAATCGATTTAAAAGACGCCCATCTACTAATTGCCCCTAGGCCGATAGCCCTGATCACGACCGTCGACAGGCGAGGCAGGATTAATGCCGCCCCGATGTCGTGGGTGATGCCCGTCGAGTTTGACCCCCCCATCGTTGCTTTTTCCACCAGCTACGAGAGCGACACCTATCGCAACGTTCGAGATACTGAGGAGTTCGTGCTCAATCTCGTTCCCGAGAAGATTAAGAAGCAGATGTATTTCTGCAGCAAGGACTTCCCGAGGGGGGTGAATGAGCTTGAGAAGGCCTGCTTAAAATGGGAGCCGTCCGTGAAGGTGAAACCACCGAGGGTCGTCGAGTGCCATGCGAACTTGGAGTGCAAGCTCAACTGGACTCACGAGGGTCCGGAATATGTCGTGGTTGGCGGGAAGGTGGTCGCCGCGCACGCTCAAAAGGATTCGATAAAAGCCGGGCGTTTAAACGCTAGTTTCGTAAAGCCGCTGCTTCACCTGTCCGATAAAAATTTTTTAATAGGAGACCATGAAACAGGGCTCTGATTCAATGGTGAGGCCCGTTCGTTCAGCCGATGTCCGGGACGTTGTTTACGACGAAGGGCGCTGGCGGGTCTTAAGCGAACTCAGGAGTCGCGCCCTTGAGGCGATGTTGGTTCTGGAGTCTTCCGGGTTAGGGCCGATTGTGCACGGGAGCGTTGCCAGGGGTGATGTTGACAAGGGCAGCGATGTCGACGTGGTTATACCCTACGTGGTCCCTTCCTTCAAGGTTGAATTGTCACTTCAGGGCGCTGGTTTAGGTCCGGCGAGCAGGGAGATAGTGATGGCCACGCCTTGGCAGCTCCCGAAAGCGCACGTGTACATCGAGGAGGACATGTCCGTCACCTTCCCGCTCGTCAAGCCAAGACAGAACGAGCTGGAGTTCTACTACTTTGGCGGAGCGGCGGACGTTGACAAACTGAGGAAAGAGGTTCGCGTTCCGGGAGTTGACAAACGCCTCATGCTCATCGAGCCAAATCCGAGAGGCCATTTGGAGAGCCCCGTTTACGGCAATGAAGCAAGCGCGGCAAAGATAGTTGGCGTGGGCTTGGACATCGTCAGGGAGAGGGTGCAGGTTCTGACTAGAAGGGTCGAGGTCGGACACACCGGTATTTTTGTCAAACGTGAGCTAGCGCCGGAGGAAAATATCGAAGAAGTTTTCAAACGACTGATCGAGGAAAATCCGGACATGAAGATCGGGCTCAAAGGGAGGCTTCCCTGAGCCGTGAGACGACGAAATCCCTATCCAGAACCGATATGAAGTTCCCGACGCGCGGTCCGGATTCCCTGTCCAGCAGCGCCAGATATATTGCCTTGAATAGCTCGGTGGGCTTCTGCCCGCTCCCTTCGGCGACGGCATAGACGTGGTTGTGCAGTTCGACCGGGGTGAACTCCCGCGACAAGAGGTCTTCGGCCAGCTGCTTTAAGCCCTGCTTTTGCTTCTGCGTTAGACGCTGGGAGATTCCGTCCGGAATCGTTTTCATTATTTTGAATTGCAGGTTTTCCGGCGCGTATGTAGAGATCCAGTTTCTCGCCAGCTCCAGGCGGCGCAGAGCTAGCTTTATGTCGAGCTCGCTCGGGTTGGCCAACATTTTTCTTGAAGTGAGGATTTCTATGGCATTTTCCCCATCCGACGTGACCTGTGCTAGCACGGCGGCGAACCTGAACGAGATTCGATTTATCGGCGCCTTGGAGGCCTCTCCGACTTGGGACAGCTCGTATATGCGTTTTTGCTGCTCTTTCTTCTTCTCCGTTCCTCCAGCTTTGTCGTAGTAGGTGTTCTCAACGAGGTCGTACTCGTCAATCAGGTCGAGCAGCGCCAGCCCCGGGTCGAACTCCTTTGCCTTCATGGGCTTGCTGCGGAAGATAAAATAGCGCAGGAGTTCCGGCTCCGCGATTTTAAGCCACTGCTTCAGCGTGAAGACGACGCCCTTTGAGGAAGAAAGCTTCTTGCCCTTCATGCTCACCCACTCATAGGGTATCGGGTAGGGCGCATCGTAGTTGAAGACTTTCTTGACGATGAGTTTGCCGGTGTCGTAGCTTCCGCCGCGGACCGCGTGATCCTTGCCGAAGGGCTCGCATGTCACGCCTAAGAGTTTCCAGCGCGCTGGCCACTCCACCCTCCAAGTTAACTTGCCGGCGCCTTTGGTATAATCGACCTCGCCCTCATGGCCGCAGCCGGCGACGTAGTCCGTTCCTTCACATCGGTACCTGACGTAGTCTCCATGCCAGGAGATGGCCTTCGTCGTAGATATCCTGCCGCATTTCTCGCAGATGACGTCAAGGGGCAGCCAGCTGTCGGGCAGCGGTTTTTCGCGATATTTGTTCAAGATGGATTTGATGACTTCGACATTCTCGAGCGCAACCCTGATTGAGTGGGCCATTCTACCGCTCCTGTAGACTTCGGCTCCAGAGTAAATTTTAACCTTGATCCCGAACTTGTCAAGCGACTCGATGAAGGGTCTTGAAAAGTAATCCACGAAGCCCTCGTAGTTGGGGTCCGGCGATGGGATGTTGGCGTACGGCATCCCGAGATACTGCTTGTATTTTTCCGCCAGTTCGCCCTCGTTCAACGGCCAGGGTATGCGCCGCATCGGGTCGTAGTCGTCCGCGTACCATATGCTTTCGCCCTCGTGACCCAGCTCCGCGACGGCCCTGCGGACGGCGTCCGCGATGAAGACGTCGTTCGAATGGCCGATGTGGACGTGACCGGAGATGGAGATTCCGCTGGCGATGACGTGTTTTTTGCCCCGCTTCACGATCTCGTTTGCCACGCCGTCTATCCAGTGCATAACAACCAAGTAAAAGGTTTTATATCTGAACCTAAAATGTTAGCGGGCCATATTATGAAGGCAGCAAAACGCATGTCGTCAGTACTTGCCTCGAGCACCCTCAAGGTGTTGGGCCTTGCCAAGGAGCTCGAGCGCGGAGGAAAGAAGATATTACACATGGAGGTCGGGGAGCCGGATTTCGGCACTCCCACCCATATAAAAGAAGCCGCTAAGGAAGCGCTGGACCGCGGAATGACCCGGTACACTCCCAGCACAGGTCTTCCCGAGCTCAGAGAGGCCGTTGCGGAGCACTTCTTGAAGCAGAAGATAGAAGCAACGGCGAAGAACGTGATTATCACGCCCGGGGCAAAGCACGCAACGTTCTGCGCGCTGACAGCAGCTCTTGACGCTGGAGATGAGGTCATCATACCGAGCCCTTGCTGGACCTATGAGGCGATGGTGAAGATAGCGGGGGGTAAGCCCGTCTTCGTCGAGAGTTCGGCCAAAAGCGGGTTCAAGCTTGAAGCCGACAAGCTAGAGGCGTCCATAACTCCAAAGACCAGATTGATTTTGTTGAATTATCCAAACAACCCGACCGGTACTGTCATGAACTCAAAGGAACTAAAGCCGATTTTGGACATGGCGGTGAAACGCGACCTCTGGGTACTTTCTGACGATATTTACAATGCCCTCGTATACGAAGGCGAGCAAGTCAGCCCGATAACTTTTCCTGGGATGGCCGAACGAACGATAGTCATCAACGGGTTCTCCAAGACCTACGCTATGACTGGCTGGCGCGTGGGCTATGCGGTGGCTCCCGCAGACTTTATCGTCGAGATGGCCAAGATTCAGGAGGCGTCGACGACATGCGTCACTGGCTTCGTTCAGACGGCCGCGATAACGGCACTGCGCGGTCCCCAGAATTTCGTCGTCGAGATGCGCGACGAGTACCACAAGCGCAGGGACGAGATTGTCAGGAGTCTGAACGAGATAGAGGGCATTGAGTGCCTGAAGCCGCAGGGGGCATTCTACGTCTTCCCGAGCGTCAAGAAGCTGGGGTTGACCTCGTTCGAGTTCTGCGAGTCGCTGCTCAAGAGCAAGGGAGTGGCTGCCGTACCGGGAAGTGGTTTCGGACCAGGCGGCGAAGGTCACGTGCGATTGAGCTACGCGACGTCAATGGACAACATCAAACAGGCTGTCAGTCTGATTGGGGAGTTTGTTCAAGAGCTTCGACCTCGTAAATAATTGTCAGGACTTTCCTGATTTCTTTGGCCTTCTCCTTACCTATGCCGTGAACCTGCTGCAGCTCCTTTTCGGAGGCGCACATCACTTTCTCGGCAGTGCTGAAGTGCTCAAGAAGCCTCTTTGCCAGCACTGCTGAGACGCCGGGGAGCCCCTCAACGATGAAACGCTGACACTCTGCCAAGCTTAGCTTCTTGGATTCGCCGCGGATGGCTACTTCCCGGGTCTCCAACACCTGCTCGCGTCTGGCGATTGCAAACAGAACCAAAGCTGTATCTTTTTCGTCCACGGTCGGGAGTATGGGAATTCCGATGTCAACGGCCAGGGCCGCCAGCGTCCCGCGGATGGCGTTCGGATGGATGGCCCTGCGCGAGTAAAGGCTCTTCCCCTCGATTATCAGCACCGGGCGTTCGAAGGTCTCGCACAGCAGTTTGGCCTGGGACATGAGGCGCTTGTCAACAATCGACTGCAGAAAATCGTTGACGGATTTTCTCTCCACGCCGACCCGATTGCTGAGTATGAAATCTCCGACTTTGAGCTGGCATGTTTCTACCTCGGTGCCAAGCTCCTTCAATTCATGGATGACTCCGGAGGCCTCCTCTCTATGGTCCGCAATTATTTTCAGTTTTTTATCTGCCGAGTCGATTTTCTTCTGCATCCCCGTTACAACCCCCTTACACTAGATTGGCGAGCGATAAAAACGCCTATCAAGGCCGGGCTTCGTCGGAGATTACCTGAGCAACAGCAATGTGTAGACCATGATCCAAAGGACGAGCCACATTATGTAGTAAGGCAAGAACCAGAACTTTACAACCGTTTCCTTTTCGTCCGTCTCCCCTTTCGTGACCAAGGTGGTGAACAAAATCATAAAGCCCTTTAGGACGGTCTTTTTCCGCCCGGGGAGCGTTTGCGCTGGAGTTTGTACAAGCGCTTGTTCTGGAGTTTGTTGCACGGGTAAAGTTGGTTGCGCTTCAGATTTTTTGAGGTAATATGTGGTCAGCTTATAAGATGCGTAGAGTAAAACTAATGCGGTGAGCAAAGCGAGCCAAGCGTTCGGCATGAAACCGGAGATTAGGCCGGCTATCGCTCCCGTGCCTGAGAAAGCTAGGGTGAGTTTTGCTACTATATCCATATCATACACCTGGTGATGTCATGAAGTTGTCCATGTCGAGCTTTGACATTATGGTCTGCGTTCGCGAGCTTAAAAACGCTATTGGTATGCGGGTGGAGAATGTCTATGAAGTGGACGGCAAGGTGATTTTGCGCCTACGTTCGAGAACCGAAGGCCGTCAAGATCTGGTGATTCAGCCGGGGCGCAGGGTAAACTTCACGGGCAGGACTTACAAGGCCCCTAAACAGCCAAGCTCGTTCGCCATGCTCCTGAGGAAACACCTTGAGAACGCGGAGATACTGGGCGTGAGTCAGCCGGGGTTTGAGCGCATAGTAGAGATAAAGTTGTCTGGCGCCGAAGAGCGGATTTTGGCTGCCGAAATCTTTGGCGAGGGCAACATCGTCTTATGTGACCAGAGGAAGGCCATCATCCAGCCCTACAAGTTTGCGGTTTGGAAGCATCGCGCCCTGAAGGCTGGAGAGCCTTACATTTACCCTCCAGGAAGGGGCACGGACATAAGAGAGCTTGACGCTGACGGGTTCAAGCGCACCTTGGAAGGCGCGCATGACATCGTTCGTGGGCTGGCCGTGAACGTGGGGTTGGGTGGCCTGCTTGCTGAGGAGATATGTGCCCGAGCCTCTGTGGAGAAAGGTCTCAAGCCTAGTGAGATGTCGGAAAATGATTTGGATTCGGTCTTTAGGTCGATAAAGGATCTAGTCTCTCAAGAGCCAGCACCTTGCGTCGTTTACGAGTCCGGCAGACCGGTGGACGTCGTTCCGCTGGATTTTAAGACCCATCTGGGCAAAGACGTCAAGCGGTTCGACTCGTTCAACGAAGCTCTTGACGAGTACTTCAGCACAATCGCCGTGATTGCAGTAGGCGAAAAACACAGAAAGAAATTTGAGGAACGGATGGATAAGCTCCGCAAGCGGCAGTCCGATCAGCAGGAGCAGTTTGGAAGCCTTTACAAGAAATCGTCCGAGGCGAAGAGGAAAGCCGACCTAGTCGCCATTCACCATCTCCAGATTGACGAGATTCGTAATGTGCTTGAGGGGCTCAAGCGGTCAAAGGGTTGGAGGGGCATTGTAGAGTCCTTCGAAAAGGCCAAAGAACTTAGGGAGAGCTGGGCCGTGTCGATAAAGAGCGTTGACATCCAAGAGGGCAGAGTGGAGATCGAACTGTTGGGTCAAAGCATAGACCTCGACATGCGAGTTTCGGCTTTCGAGAACGCTTCTCGTTTTTACAATAATTACAAGAGCATGTCCGAGAAGGCGACTGGGGCGAGGAAGGCCCTTGAGCAGACCGGGCGCGAGCTTGAGATACTGAAGGCAGATGTCCCTGAAGACGAGTTATCTCCCCCCCCGAAGAGGAGGAAGCCAAAATGGTTCGAGCGCCACAGGTGGTTCGTGTCCTCGGAGGGCATGCTCGTCATCGGAGGCAGGGACGCAAACGGAAATGCAGATATAGTCGAGAAGCACATGGAGCCGAACGATTGTTATCTCCATGCGGAAATAGTCGGCGCCCCCCATGTGGTGGTAAAGTCCGCCGGGAAGGAGGTTCCCCAGACGACCCTTGTGGAAGCGGCTGAGTTTGCCGCAATTAACTCTAGAGCATGGAGGGAAGGCTTGGGCAGCCTTGATGTCTACTGGGCTATGCCTGAGCAGGTCTCGAAGCAGGCGCCCTCCGGCACTTACCTTGCGAAAGGGAGTTACGTGATAAAGGGAAAGCGAAACCTGTTGAAAGTGCCGGTAAGGGCCGCGGTCGGAGTCATGGTGATTGATGGCGAAAAAGTCGTCGTCTGCGGTCCCAAAGTTGCCGTTCAGAAGCATTCGAAGGCCGTGGTTCAAATTTATCCCGGCCAGAACAAAAAATCCGATTTGGCCCACAAGATACATGCAAAGTTCCGGACCGAGGGAATCGAGGCGCCAGTGGACGAGATAGAGCGAGCGCTCCCCCCTGGTACGGGGGAAATCAGATAAACATATTGGGGCTACTTTTCTGGCAATGAAGCGTGGAGCCCCGGGCGGGAATCGA
>JBDRCL010000025.1:0-18457 GCA_043821745.1 Methanobacteriota archaeon
CGGCGCGAGCGGCTACTTCGTCTATAGTTCCTGAGATGGGGCTGGCGAGCGCCACTAACATTCGCCTTTCGGGCAATCCGTCGCGCACATAATCTCTGCCCTCAGAAGTGAGCTTGATTTCTAATGACTTTTCCTCTATAAGTTCTACAAAGCCGTTTTCAGATAGATTGAGGGCTGCTCGCATGACAGTAGCTTGGTCGAGGTTTGTTTGTTGTGTTATTTTGTCAACAGTGGGTTTGACTTCCATCTGCGTTAGCGCGAGCATAATTTTCTTTTCTTGGAAACCCATTTTCTCCATGCCCTTGCGGATATCCATATCAACCCCTAGAAAAATAAGGAAAGGCAGAGTTATGAGGGTTGCGGAGACAGAATTTCATGTTTCGTTCGTTTTAAGTCATACCAAGTTCTTTGACATCAATTTCGGTTAATAACTCGTATTCCTTTATTTGAATGGAAATGGAGCAGGAATGGAAATGAAAAGACTAGGCTTGATAGTAAACCCCATAGCAGGAATGGGTGGAAGGGTTGGCCTTAAGGGAACTGATGGTCCAGAAATCCTCCTCAAGGCGCGCAAGCTTGGGGCAGAGCCCGTAGCTCCAGCTCGGACGGTTAAGGCCTTGCTTTCGCTAAAGAAATTTTTTACAGATTTCGAATTATTTGCCTATCCAACCGAGATGGGCATGGACGAAGCCAGAGAATCAGGGCTAGAAGCAAAGGTCATTGGAAAAATAGCAACCGGGAGGACGACTCCTGACGACACAAAACGTGCAGCAAAGGAGATGTGGTTGGAAGGAGTTGACCTCTTGATTTTTGCTGGAGGAGATGGCACAGCTTCAGATTTGCTGGAGTCTGTGGGTAAGAAGGTGCCTATCATAGGGATTCCAACCGGCGTCAAGATGCATTCAGCAGTTTTTGCCAATAATCCTGAAGCGGCCGGTGAAGTTGCAGCTCGGTTCTTACGGGATGGTCTGCCGCTACGTGATGCCGAGGTTGTGGACGTGGATGAGGATGCTTTTCGCGGTGGCCGTTTAGTCACCAAACTGATTGGCTACGTTTCGGTCCCGTACGAACCGGTGATGGTGCAGTCCACGAAAGAGGGTAGCACTGGTTACGAGCGCGCGGATCAAAAGGCGATTGCGCGCTGGGTTTTTGAGTTGATGGAGAAAGGACGCATATACGTCTTGGGGCCGGGCACAACGACTCGTGCGGTCGCTGAAGAGTTGGGCATACACGACTCAACACTGCTCGGAGTTGACATTATTCAGGAATCTAGGCTTTTGGCAAAGGATGTCGGTGAGGAACAGATACTAAAAGCGATGAAAGGTAAGCGAGCGACGATTATAGTGAGTCCAATCGGTAAGCAGGGCTTCATACTGGGAAGGGGGAATCTTCAGCTCAGTCCCGAAGTGCTGAAACAGATAGGGAAAGAAAACGTCTGGGTTATCGCCACCCCTCAAAAAATAGCATGCGTTTCTTCATTGAAGGTGGATACGGAAGATGTAGAGATAGATAATGTTTTTCGTGGCTACATGCGCGTGATTACTGGTTATCATGAAAGCCGTATCGTGAAAGTTATTTGAGTCAAATTTTCCCGGATATCTAGCAAAAATCAGGCTTCCTTCCATCTCAAATACAACATTTTTTTACAATAAGCTAGAATTTTTTCAATGATGATTTGATTGATTAAACTTTACCCAAACAGTTTAAATTCAGAACAGGCATTTAAATTCTGCACATGAGCTTTATAAGGTGGTAGCATGACTGAGGAGAAAAATCCAGAACCCATTAGTCCACGAAGGTTAATGGAGATAAAGGTTAAAGAAGTCATGAATAAAAGTCCCGGAACAGTAAGTGCGGACACACCCATAGATGTCCTTTTAGAGAAAATTTCGGAACAGATAGACGACTGTTTTCCAGTGGTGGATAATGATAACAAATTAATTGGGATCGTTACCGAGAGCGACTTGTTTCAGGTGCTTCGTCCGCCAGCCCTAGGGGTAACCATAGGCCGAGCCAGCATAAGGGAGATATTAAAATACTCAGCAAACACAGTAGGCGGAATAATGACAAAGCGTCCAGTTTCTTTGGCACCGGACATGACGATTGTCGAAGCCATGAACATAATGGCCTCACACAAGTTGCGCCATCTGCCCGTTGTCGAAGGCGAGAAGTTGGTCGGATTGGTTTGCCTGAGGAACATATTGGAATTATATAGGATTCTGAGGTAGGCGAGTTTAATGGAATTTGAGCTATCATCGGTCCTGCTTTATTTAGCTGTCTTTCTGGTAGTTGCCAAGCTGGGTGGCGCATTAGCGTCAAAGCTGGGTCAGCCAGGAGTCTTCGGTGAGCTTATAGCTGGCATATTGATTGGCCCGTCGATAGCTGGTATAATATCTCAGAGTCTTTTCGGTGTCCCGTTGTACATCAACCCAGGTGCACCAGCTGGACAGTTCATGAGTCTGATGGGGGAGCTCGGCATAATAATACTGATGTTCATCGCTGGACTCTCAATCGATGTTGGAGAGTTCAAAAAAGCCGAAAAGTCGTCAGCCATGGTTGCAGCCAGTGGCGCCGTAGTTGCGTTTTTGCTTGGTTTTGGTGCGGCATCGATTTTTGGATGGACATTTCTTGAGGCAGGATTTGCAGGAGGGATTTTAGTAGCTACTAGTGTAGGCATCACGGTAAGGACTCTGATGGAGATGCATGTGCTTCACACGAATGTAGGAATGACAATTCTTGGCGCCGCAGTATTAGATGATGTTATTGGAATCATAATCTTAAGCGTGCTTTCTGGTCTGGCTTTCGGTGGATTATCTTTATTAGGCATTACCGAAACCATCGCCCTAATGGTAGTTTTCTTCGTAGTCGTGTTGTTTGTCGGCTTCAAGGTAGTGCCTCGTGTTCTAACACATGTTGGCAGATTTGGCGTGGACGAGATCTTGTTGTCCTCTGCGTTTGCGTTAGTTTTTTTTGTTGCAGCCATTGCCGAGAAGGTTAGCATAGCAGCCATAACAGGTGCTTTTCTGATTGGGCTAATTGCGAGCAAATCTACATATGCCGCTTCCATTAGGGGAAAAGCCTCCACAGTTGGATATGGGCTGCTTATACCGTTGTTTTTTGTAAATATGGGCGTTCAAACAGACCTTCAGGCACTTAGTGCGGTCGGTATTCTTGCTTTAGCTTTCCTCGCCATCGCCATGTTTGACAAAATAATAGGCTGCGGCATAGGGGCGCTCCTGAGCGGTTATAATATCAATGACTCACTAAGGGTGGGAATTGGGATGATGCCAAGAGCGGAGGTAGCCCTCATAATGGCGTCCATTGGTGTGAAGGCAAGCGTCGTGGGTCAGTCGTTGCTTTCTATGACGGTTATGGTTGTGCTCTTGACGTCTTTGATTACCCCGCCGCTCATCAAGATTGCATTTAAAAAGGCTGAAAAGGAAAAATAACGGCGAAAATCTGTATTACAATGGCATTGTACCTGCCCGCCCTTGAGTTACAGCTTTTTACACATATATTTTATAGCGGCCTTCCACATCTGGCTACCTACATAGCATTAATTATAGATGGTTGAGAGGTTTTTGGGGAATGCCGGTGTACAAGGATATCTTCGAGGAGGAGATGGAACGGGAGACGGTTTTCCGTGACGCGAGCAAGTTGATGCCAGAATACGTTCCAAAGGTGCTCGTTCACAGGGACGACGAGTTTCGCCAGCTGACTAGGTTTTTCAAGCCGGTCCTCGAGTGCAGATCCAGCCAGCGAGTCTTGATTACTGGAAGCGTGGGGGTTGGTAAGACCGTGTTGGCAAGGAGGTTTGCGGTCGAGCTTGAGAGGGCGGCTAACGGCAGGAAGTTGAACCTTACCTATCTCCACATAAACTGCCGCAAGAACAAGACTTTGTACTCAGTGATAGCGAAGATCCTGCAGCACTTCAATCCGAAGTGGCCTTATCATGGGCTCGGCCCTGAGAAACTCCTCAACGACGTCGTCACGTATCTGAACACTCACGATGCTTATCTGACAATCACTCTAGACGAGCTCGATTTTTTCGTCCAACTAAATGGTCCGAATCTTATCTATTCACTCTCAAGGACCGCAGAGGAATCGGGCGGACCAAACCGCATAAGCTTGATAGCAATTGCGCACGACAAGAGTTTCCTGCGTTCCATAGATTCAGCTACACAGAGCACATTTATGCACAACGTCCTGTCGCTCGACCGTTACAGTGTCACGCAACTTAAGGATATTCTGAGTCAGCGGGTTGGTGAGGCTTTCAAAGTAGGTGCAGTGGAGGAAGATACAATTGAACTTATCGCGGACATAGCCTCGCGCTGGGGAGACGCACGCTTCGCGTTGGAGCTTCTTTGGCGTGCGGGTCTGACAGCGGATGGTGAGGGCAAGGGGACCGTGACGCCGGAGCACGCGCGCAAGGCCAAGGCCAATGTTTATCCCGAGATCAAGAAGGAGGTCATGCGAGAACTTCAGCTACACGAGATGCTGGCCCTTCTCGCCGTGGTGCGGAAGCTGGTCTTGTCGGAGCGGGCCTATGCCTTGACCGGCGACGTGGAGAAGACATATCGTGTGGTTTGCGAGGAGTACGGCGAGGAGCCTCGGAAACACACCCAATTCTGGGAGTACCTGCAGAGGGTGAGCGCTCTGGGCCTAGTGGACATCAAGCCGTCCGGGCCGGGGCAGCGCGGGCAGAGCTTGAGGATAAGCGTTCAGGAGGCGCCCGCAGAGTGGTTGGAGAAAGAGATGGTGAGACTACTCGAGAGCCGCAAGTGAATTGGAAATTTAAGCTTTTTAACATAAAATGTTAGAATTGGTCGGGGTCGTGGGGTAGTTTGGTCTATCCTTCTGGCTTAAGGTTCTCGAAAGAGTGGCCTGCCGATCGGGGCTTAGACCATAGCGAAAGAGTCAGAGACCCGAGTTCGAATCTCGGCGACCCCACTTTTATTTTTTAGCACGCTTAATTTTCAATGGTTTCACACGGTTCAGGCCAATCAGCAGGAGAAGAAGCACTGCTGCAATGAAGATATATAATAACCCCTTGTCGGTACTTTCAGAGACGGTTCTCAAGCTTCCTAAGCAGTAGAGATTTCCTTCAGCACCGCCGTCCAGGAACAGCAAAACCAAAATGATAGAAAATAACCTCACGGTATCCATAAAACCATCGGTCATGACTTTAAATAATTGTTTAAACGTAGTATTTTGGTGTGGATGATATGGAAACTAAGAGAAGTTTGAGAAAAGTGGCCGAGAATTTGACCGAGGCCATAGGTAATACCCCGATGATTAAGCTTGGTAAGCTGGCAAAAAATTCCAATGCACCCGAGCTGGAGATTTTGGGGAAAGCGGATTTTATGAATCCATCTGGTAGCCTTAAGGATCGAATACTGTTGAAGATTCTCAAAGGCGCGGTTGAGCGAGGAGAGCTTAAAGATGGAATGACGATTTTGGAGAGCACTACGGGGAACACGGGCATAGCTACTTCAATGATGGGGGCGCTTCTAGGCTTTCCGGTGGTCATAGTCATGCCTGCAGGCATGAGTGAAGAGAGGAAGAAAGCTATGAGGGCTTATGGAGCCGAGATAATAACTGTTCCTGGGGCCGAATCTGACGTTGATTTGGCGGTAAGTAAAACAAAGGAGCTGATTAGAAAAGACCCGAAGAAGTACTTCTTAGTTGACCAGTTTAACAATCCTGTGAATGTTCAGGCGCATTACGAGACGACAGGACCAGAGATATGGGAACAAGTAGGCGGTAAGCTTGACGCATTCGTAGCCACCGCCGGGACCGGGGGCACGGTTACCGGCGTAGGAAAGTATCTGAAAGAGAAGGACCCCAAGATTAAGATATATGTGATTGAGCCATCAGAGTGCCCAGTTTTATCAAAGCAGCGTTGGGGCACCCACCAGATAGAGGGGATTGGTGACGGTTTCATCCCGTCGATTTTAGATATCTCAATATTGGACGGCGTTATCTTGGTCGACTCGAAGAGCTCAATTGAGATGACAAAGCGTCTAGCGCGCGAGGAAGGCCTGTTTGTCGGCATATCGAGTGGAGCAAATGTTCAATCCTGCCTGAAATTGCACAAACGTCATCCCAAGCTGAAGCGCATTGCGACGATGCTCAACGACCACGGCTTCCGCTACTTCTCGACGGCGGTTTTCGGAGAGACCAAAGAGGTCGAGGTCCCGGATCGTCCGCACCCCATCGATATCACACCTGAACAGCGCAAGATATTATCGAGGTTTGACGTTATCGAGTGACGTCAGCTCAGTTTAGCAGCCAATGCCTCAAGGGGAGCGCTAGCTGGAGACCATCGGCTAAAATCAAGGAATTTATTAGCGGAGGCGCGCAAATTTTTACGAGGTGGTGGGCGTGAAGGGCGAAAAACTTACTGAATCCCTCAGAGTATTTCTAGAAAAGGGTAGCGATTGGGAGAGAAAACTCACGACGCTACCGGGCGTTTTCATCGTGAAGCTTCCTCCGTTCGGTAGGTCCTCAACTAGGCTGGTGGTAGAGATAAATCCAGTCGACGCTTCAGGCAAGCCGACGAGGAGGAGGGGCTTTATCATCCGTAATTCTGACGAGCTTAAGGATTTCAGGGACTTGATGGCTGATGACAAGCTTGGTGGACTCTTGAAAGGCATGGACGAAGTAAATCCGCAGATCCATGAGCGGTCCAAGTCAAGACAGGAAGAAATCATAGAGATTTGAGCTGCAAATGCAAGCCGTTAATCCTTTAGTGAGAGCCGAGGTCCTGGAAGAAAGGGCCTACCAATTCAAGATTGCCGAGGAAGCTATAAAAAGAAATACGCTCGTCGTGCTTCCAACTGCTCTCGGCAAGACAATAATAGCTGTTTTAGCTGCCTCGCATTTTCTCTACAACTACAGTAATCTGAAAGTCTTGGTCATGGCCCCTACTCGGCCGCTCGTCCTACAGCACCGCGACACCTTCATGCGACTGCTGAAGCTCCGCCCGCAGGACGTTCAGGTCCTGACCGGCAAGTACGGCCCCAGCTATAGGTTACACGCGTGGCAAGGCCCATCCAGGATTTACTTCGCGACGCCTCAGGTGGTCAACAACGATCACGGGCTCGGGATGAGCCTGAAGGATTTCAGCCTGATTGTGTTTGACGAGTGCCACAGGGCTAGGAAGAATTATGCTTACACTCGCGTGGCCAAGGCCTACGTGAACGAGGCGCCTTATCCGATAATTTTAGGACTGACCGCCAGCCCTGGCGCCGATAAGGAAAGGATCGAAGAGATATGCAAGGCACTGTACATAGAGCGCGTGGAGGTTAGGACGGAGGAAGATGCCGATGTCAAGCCTTACGTCAGCCCCATTACAATCGATTGGAAGTTTGTTCGTTTGCCGGAGTCCTATGGCCCGATAGAGGACGTTCTCAGGCGCATGCTCGATGAGCGCCTCCAGAAGTTGTCCTCGATGGGAGTCGTTAGGAAGAATCCCAGATATATATTCAAGTCCGATTTGCTGAAGGCAGGGGATGAAATCAGGCGTAGGCTAGAACAGATTTCTTCGGCGGAAGAACGTGGCCAGCTTTTTGGCGTTTTGATCTTGCAGTCATCGTCCTTGACACTTTATCACGCTCTTGAGCTTTTCGGGAGCCAGGGCCCGCAGACTCTCAAGCTTTTCTTAGATAGGACCAAGGACAGCGGAAGGACCAGCCACAAGGCCATAGTTTCAGAGTTGATTTCTACTGGAGTTTTCGAGGCCCTTGAATCCAATTCACTGGAGGAACACCCGAAGGTTGAGGTCTTGAAGAAGTTAGTGCGGGAGCAGCTTTCATTAAACCCATCCTCGAAGATAATCGTTTTCACACAGTATAGGGACACTTCCTCTCATCTGGCTTCAGAGCTGTCTAAGCTTGGAATAGTGACCGCGAGGTTTATAGGCCAGGCTGACAGGGAGTTGGACTCCGGCCTGACGCAGGACCAACAAGCTCTGCTGTTGGAAAGGTTCAGGGGTGGCGACCTCAAGGTGTTGGTCGCTACGAGCATAGGCGAGGAGGGTCTCGACATACCCAGCGTTGACTTTGTGGTCTTCTATGAGCCCGTCCCGAGCGAGATTAGATACATACAGAGGAAGGGCAGGACCGGCAGGAGGAGTTTTGGGCACGTTACAATATTGGCGGCCGAGGGCACTCTCGACGTGAGCTACTTGGCAGCGAGCAAGAGAATGGCCGAGAGGATGAAGAAAGTAGTGGGTGGGCTGAATGATGAGATAAATCCCATAATCCGGTGCGGTTCGGTTCCAGAGAAGAATTCAATGCCAATGGAGATAATATCTGAGGCAGAGGAACTTTCGCATTCCGACCCTGGGCCCACAGTGCGGGAGCATAAGCTTGATCCCGAGACGAAGGCCCTTGAAAAAGAGAGGTTGTTAAGGTTCAATGGAAAAGTTAGGGGTGCTGCCAAGCGCATCCTAGCTTTGACATTGAAAGCTGGCAGCAAAGGATTCTCCGTCGACGATCTGAAAGTAGGATTGGATGGTGAGGAGATGAGCCCTGCCGTGGTCAAGGCGGCCATCAACAAGCTCCGCGCTGAAAATCAAGTCAGGGTTAAAGGCGGAAGGATTCTATCAATGGGCGCAGCAATGTTAACCCCCATGGGCAAGGAATCCCACGTTTTCGAGGTCGTGAAGGTCCTGCACGGTGAAGCCGTATTGTTAGTGGATGGCAAATGGCATGCCGTTTTAACGCCAAGTGAGTATGACGGGCCAAGACAATTGCTCAGGAAAGGGAGCAGGTTCAAGGCGGTTTCAGAGTTGTACAGGCTTGAGGGCGTGTTGCACGCGAAAATTTATGCTATCGAAGAGTCTCTGGATTAAGTTGGCTTTAGCCTCCAGCCTTCTTGATTATCCCTTTGGCTGCGAGCAACCCAGTAGCGGCCGCGGTCACTATTCCTCTTGATAGGCCGGCTCCGTCTCCTGCCACGAAGAGGTTTGGAACACTTGTCTGCATGTGTTGGTCGACGTTTATTTGCATGGCGTAGAGCTTCACCTCCGGGGCGTAGAGCAGCGTTGAGTCAGATGCCACACCAGGGACTACCTTATCCAATCGCTCAAGACCTTCGATGATGTCCGTCAAGATTCTTCCGGGCAGAGCCATCGAGATGTCTCCGGGTGTAACGCTCCTAAGCGTCGGTACGACGTGTCCTCTTTCAATCCTTTCCCATGTTGAACGCCTTCCAGCCCGTAGGTCGCCCATCCGCTGGACCAAGGGGCGCCCACCACCTATTGTCGTCGCGAGATATGCGATGGACCTTCCGTAAGCGTTGGTTTCAGTGACAGGTTGCGTGAGCCCGACGTGGACGAGAAAGGCGAAATTAGTGTTTTTGGATTTTTTATTACGGAGAGATTGACCGTTCACGCCCACGTGGTCATCGTAGTGCTCCTCCATAACCCAGCCTTCCGCATTAGTACAGAAGGTGCGAACGAAATCGTCAAAGGTCTTGGTCTGTATGTGGAACTTCGGGTCTCTGTTCACGCTAACTACTGGCTCGTACACGACCGCTGGGACTTCGACCCTCACGCCTATGTCGATTGGGGCATGAGTGAGCTTGACGCCTAGAGCCTTTGCCTGTTCCGCGAACCAATCGGCGCCGACCCTACCAGGGGCGGCTAAGATGTAATCAGTTTTCATGTCGGATCCATTGATTACAGCTTTACCGTTCTCGATGCTTTCGACCTTTGAGTTTAACATGAATTTAACGCCACTCTTTTCGAGTTTTTGGCGCATGGAAGTTATGACGTCTGGCAAGTATTCGCTCCCGATATGCCTCTGCGGGATTGGAATGAATCTGATGCCGGCAGCGGCCGCTCGTCTTGTGAGTTCATCTATGTTTGCCAAGTTTCCGCCGTAAACCTCCTTGGGTGCCCCATGCTCTACGAAAATGTCGTCGACCTCTTTTACCAAGGCCTCAGCCTTCTCAACGCTTTTAGTGAGCTTGCTGAGGTCTCCTCCGATGTCGTACCTCAAATTCAGGATGCCGCTGGACATCCCACCAGCGCCGCCCAGACCCGACATTATGTGACACGGCACGCACCCTGTGCATTTACCTGTCTTTACTGCCGGGCAGTTGCGTTTCCAGATATCATGCCCCCAATCAACTATGGTCACTGATAGTTTCGACTTCTTGGATAGCTCTTGAGCTGCGAAAAGCCCAGCAGGGCCGGCACCTATTATGAGGACTTCTGTCGTTTAATCCCTCGATTTCTACTCTGTCAACTTATAAAAGCTTTTAGAGTGGCGTCATGTGCCACACAATCCTGGAAAAAAGGTCATTT
This sequence comes from Methanobacteriota archaeon, assembly GCA_043821745.1. Lineage (GTDB taxonomy): Archaea > Hadarchaeota > Hadarchaeia > Hadarchaeales > Hadarchaeaceae > Hadarchaeum. Next base: position 10,316 of record JBDRCL010000025.1, read on the forward strand.
CCTAAGCCCACCTATCGTGCCCAAAAAAGTCCCGTCGAGGAAGTACGCCTCGGCCTCATCAAGCCTTACCGCTCCAGCTTTGAACATCGGTCCTATCAGTTCCCTAGGTATCCCACGATTTACAGCTGCGCCTCCAACGAGCTCGCTGAATGCCGGAATCACTAGCAGTTCGGGCGGGCTCTTTTTTATGAATGGAATTAGTTTTTTTGGGAATTTTTTAGGGTCCAGTTTCGCGCGCAACCAAATTGGCTCGATGGTCCTTCCCCCGAGCTCGTCGCGAAACTCGATTGCTGGGTGGTTGTGCCCCGTGATGATGAGTTCTGTGCCCAGAACATCCGGGGCTGGCCATGTGTGCCCGTGCATGAGACCTACGCGCTTTCGCTTCCCGAGGATCATGCCGTGCGGGTCGTGGATGGCGACTTCTCGAGGAATCATTCCTTCCAAGTCTCCGTCGTGGTTTCCACGGACGATATCAACCTTTACCATCTTAGCTAGGTTTTCAAAGAGTCCAGGCAGTTCGTGCCACTCTTGCCATGCGGTCACGGGGACGTTGTGTTTGACGTCCCCAAGTATTATGAGTCGATTGGCCCTTTGCCTCTTTAAAAGCTCGATTAGCCTAACCTTTACCTTCGAGATTTGGCTTGGCAGAGAGATGCCTTTTTCCGCTAGCTCGTGCTCAATACCTAAGTGCAGGTCAGAAACCACCAGCGCTCGCTCTTTGCCTATCTTTAACATCAGGGCCGGGAACCCATAGACTGGAACTGCCGCCATACAAGTAAAGTTGTTAGGCATCGTTATAGATTTAATTCGATAGAAGTTGTGCTATCGCCATCACCGTGTTTTTCCACAAATAAAATACTATCAAGCCATCCTGAACCTCAAAAGTGCTGCCATCCCTCCTAGAGATACAATCTGTTTTCCGGCGTCGTGTTCCGTGCTTATCACAACGACTTCAGCTCGTGTCTTTCTTGCCGTTTCTAGGACTTTCTCTACTTCGACTCGATTCGACCTTAGGAGTTCGTCTGCCACGAGCAGTTTCTCAATCGCGCCGGCAGAGGCCGCTTGCTCGATTTCCCCCCGCCCGTAGGCCACAAGCCCACTTTTGGCTATCTCTTCCATTATTCGGTCCACCAGGAAGGTTTCAAGAGAAAGGCGATCTTCTTTAGATACAAGTTCTACCAGTCCGCGTCGCACTATCTCGTAAAGACCGGCTCGACCGCCTGAGCTGGCTTCACCGAGCCTCACGCTCAGCGACAAATCCGGGAACTTCTCCCGTAAAAATGCGGTGAAGGTTTCCTTAGTGAACCCCGGGCCGGCGACGATCGCCGCCCTGACGTTCTCTCGTGAGATGATGTCTTTCATAGCCTCCGCCAAACGGTGGAAAAACTTTTTCTCTTCAGTCTCGCTTTCCACGACGTACATCTTTCCGGCTTTTGGACGCGATATCGTGCCAATCTCGTCGAGCCCGTACTGGCGGACGAGTGCCAAATCTGCTGAGGAGTCGTCGAGCGCGACGAGCAGGACCCGCGGTCTGCGGCTGGCCTGAGCGGCTTCTCGTATCCTTTGCAGCTCGTCAGGGCTCCATTCCTTGATGACAGTTAGTTTGGATCCAGGTTCAAAGCTGAACGAATGGTGTTTTCCTATATCAGGTCCTTCGATGATCGTTCCCAGGATACGCATGCGGTTCGTGTGTTTGTGGAACTCAACTTCCTCTACTTTGACCGACAGAGTTACCTGCTTTTTCTCGAGTCGCTCGGGGCGGATTTTGTCCCCGGATTCCTGCTCACGGCGCCAGGTAGTTGACGTAACGGCGTCCCCAGGGAAGACTATGTGCTGGAGGTGCCAGAGGTCGTCTAGGGTCTCCACTGCCAGCTTGATTTTCCCGTGCTTCATGTCCTTGTGTACAACGCGCAAATTTACCACTCATCATCGAAGTTTTGGGCGCTTCCCAGCAAATGATTTTATGTCACGGCGCTTAAACATGGTGAGGGATTCCGTGGTTGCTCAACGCTTGATAATGATAAGGGAGCTTAAGCAAGAGGACCTGAAAGCTGTCTTATCAATCCAGTACAAGTGCTTCAAGGACCCATACCCGCTCAGCCTGCTGAAGCGCCTGCACGTGATGCATCCCGACGGGTTTCTCGTGGCCGACGCCGATGGTTTTGTGGTGGGCTACGTGATTGGGGTGATACGTTGGGGCAACATAGGTCACGTTTTAGCCATCGGGGTGGACTCGCCTTTTCAAAGACAGCGCGTTGGCACTATGCTCATCGAAAACATTATCGACCATTTCAGAGCTCGAGGAGCGAAAATCGTACGTCTTGAGGTGAGGAAAACCAACATCGGTGCGCAGCGTTTCTACAAAAATCTGGGTTTCTTAGAAAGGGGAGAAATGCCTTACTACTATGAGGACGGGGAGTCGGCTATTGCGATGGAGCTTCCACTTGATTAGCTACCTTTGCTGCTTGATTTTTCGAAGCTCTTCGAGCGTTATTACTCTCAAGTTTTTTGGGGCTGACTCGACCCTTGATCTCATCCCAACTGCGTACTGTACGCCCCGCCCCGCCGCTAGGTCTGCGAGCTCCTGAGTCACCACGCCGTCGAAGACGACCGCTTTAATATCCGGGGTCTTTGAAAGCCGTTCCTTCACGTCCCTGACTTGGACCTCCTCAATTAGCTCGAGTTTCTCGTTGAGCAGCTGAGCCTTGAGAGTGCCGCGCAGTTTGTTCGCGACGTTTTCAAGCTCGTTCAGCTCGCCATTCTCTGCCTCAGCTGCCGGAGCGGTTGCAGTGGCTGGTTTGCCCCTGTATTCGGCAGTGACTACCTCGACAGGAATTTTGTTGCGTAGCGATTTGATCACTTCCTTCTTTGAGAGATCCTCGACACTTCTACCGGGCGGTGGACGTGCAACGAAGTCAACCTCAGCCACCTGAAGCAATTCCTTCATTATTAGGTCGCCGCCACGGTCGCTGTCCAAGAAGGCAGTGACGGTTTTATCCTTGGTCAGATCGGCGACCGCCTTGGGGATGCTTGTGCCCCCGATCCCTATGGTGTTGCGGATACCTGCCCTGAGCAGGTTCAGGACGTCTGCGCGCCCCTCAACTATGATGATTGCATCGGAGTCTTTGGCTCCCGGACCGGCCGGTAGCCCCTCGTAGTTGGATATTTCATCGACGCGTACAGATTCCATCACCTTTTCAGTTATCTCCTGCGTTTCCGTCGCCGTTTCCTCAAAAGCACCGAGAAGTTCCTTAGCCCTTTCGACCACGAATTTTCTCTTCACGTCTCGAACATCTTCGATACGCTCGACCTTTATCGTGGCCTCGCACGGCCCAACCCTGTCTATCGTTTCGAGCGATGCGGCTATTATCGACGTCTCGACCCTGTCTAGGCTCGAAGGTATTGTAATGGAGCCGGCCGATTTTCCTTGGGCCGAGTTAATATCCACCTTTATTCTCCCGATTCTCCCGCTTTTCAGCAATTCTCGAAGGTCCAGCTCGCTTCCGAGCAGTCCCTCCGTCTGTCCGAACACAGCGCCCACTACGTCTGGGCGCTCCACCACGCCATTAGCGTCTATCTTGGCGTGGATAAGATACTTGGTCGTACCACTATCATCACGCATATTTGAACCCTCCTTTTTGCCGAGCTTTTCGGCTACTAAGTCCTGCAAACTTTTTTCTTCCACGGGCTACAGCCCTCAACGGGCCAGAATTAGCTTGATGGTGATTCTGGCTTGATTTGATGATAATACAAATACGTGACTTATCTTAAAAAGCTGACGCTTGATAGTATTGTTATATTTATAACAATTATGCTTCAGGACGGCGTTATCCCTTGTATGAAGAGTATCCCGATGGTCGCCAACGCCCACATTATCACGCCGGCGATTGTCACTCCAGTCGCTATCGCCAACGAGGAGCGCTTGCGACCGAACCCACTCACGTAAGCTATCAGCACTCCGGTGTATGCACCGGTGATTGGGAGCGGAACACCAACGAAAAGAGCGAGGCCGACCAAACTTAGGTTCTGGTATTTTTTCGCCCGCTTCACAGATATTTGGAAGAGCCTGTCGACGAATTTTACCCTTCGGCGTATCGGCGGCACTATGATATCTAGCAGAATGTAAGCGATTGGGATAGCCAGTATGTTCAGGATGACGCATATTGCGAGGATTGCGATCGGTGAAATGTCAGGGTTGTAAATGATTGCTAAAGGTATGGAGAAGCGCAGTTCGAGAAATGGGAACAAGGATACGAGGAATGATAACAGCGTCATCACTTCAATACCTCCAATCAATATGGCCTCAAGGATAAATCCGTATTTGCGTGAGAAAATGCCGTTAAAAGGTTGGCGCCGTTCGATCGATTTGTCAGCTTTGTTTTTAACAGTTACAATTTAATTGATTTGGGGTCTAGATGCGCTACAAGCTCGTCGCTTTTGACATGGATGGCACCCTAATCATCGGGGAGAGTTGTTGGGGCGTGATTCATGGCTATTTTGGCACTCAAGGAGTTGCGAACAAAAACCTCAGGGCATATGAGATTGGTGAGATTGATTACTCCGAGTTCATGCGTCGCGACATAGAGATGTGGCGCCCCGTGCCAAGCATTGGGAAAATATGGGAAATCTTGTCCGCATATGTTTTAGCGCCAAACGTTAGTGAAGTTGTTCGTGAGGTTCTCCGCAGAGGATACCAAACTGCAATCGTCACGGGTGGCTTTGATATCTTGGCGGATGCGGTATCGCGGAAGCTTGGGATTAAACACGTAATTGCTAACGGGCTTGAAGTCGACGAGCATGGTTATCTCACCGGCGAGGGCATTCCAAGGGTCGAGCCTAGCAAGAAGGATGAGAACTTGATTCAACTGGCGAAGCAGCTCGGGTTTTCACCGGAGGAGTGCGTGGCGGTCGGCGACAGCAAATACGATGCTAAATTCTTAAAGCTGGCAGGCTTGGGCGTTGCGGTAGGAGGGGATCCCGAGCTCGCGCGCGTGGCGGATGTGGTCATCCGAGATTTTGAGCATTTTCCACAGCTATTGGATTACCTCTGATGAAATGATTCAAATCAGGTTCTTACAATCTTTAAGCAATAGTCGTTTGGGAAATAAATTTAAACGCAAGTTTTAAAGAACTGGGACATATAGTTAGGCTCGTTCTTATGCCAGTCGCAAAGAGACCCGAGAAATACGAAACGCCGAGCTGGGACTACATCCATGAGCTCTGCATCAACCTGGCGGATCAGATAAGGCAGAGAAAATATGAACCCGACATTATTGTCGCAATTTCCCGCGGGGGTTGGATACCCGGCCGCTTGCTGTCAGACCTCATGGGAAAATTGGACATCGCCACGATCAAGGTGGAGCATTATGTGGATTTCTACAAGACTCTCAAAAAACCAGAGATAACTCAGCCCCTCCCTATTGAAGTCATAGGTAAGAAAATATTGCTTGTCGACGATCTTGCCGATTCGGGGTCAAGTCTCAGGCTGGTCACTGATTACCTCAGGAAACAGGGCGCGAAAGACGTCAAGATATGCGCGCTTTACTGGAAGCCATGGTCAACCGTTGTCCCCGACTTCTGCGCTCGCGAGACAGATGCTTGGATATGTTTCCCGCACGAGACTTACGAGACGATTGGTAAGTTATACGCGAAATTTAAGAAACAGGGCAAGAGTAGCAAGGAGATAGAAAAAAAACTGACGTTAATCGGCATAAGGCCCCTGCACATCAAAAAGTTCTTATCGCAGGTCGCAGGCGAGAAAAAGAGTTAGTTCCTTCATCTCTCTCGCTCTCTCCGCATAAACTTGGCCAGCCCCTCGATATCCTTCACGCTTCTGCGGACGAGCGGTTTCAGCTTTCCCCTTAACTCCGTTATAGGTTCTACGCCAAGACTCCTCGCATGTTTTGCTATGAATTTTGCGAGTTTATCTCCGGTTCGGTCAAAGTCAGTGAGCACGATTATTTCCTTGGAGTCGGAAAAACTCTCGACGAAGTTAAGCAAGGAGTTGCCGCTCGATACTTTGTGGAAGCGTCCCTCAATACCTAACTTCTTCAGAGCTTTCACGTCATTCGTGCCCTCGACTATGATTGGGACGCCATCCGAGGCCTTTTCACCCAACTCGTCGAGCAGTTCCTCAATTTGCTCCAAGGCCTCGTCCGTCAACAATTCCATCACGTCTCGGTATTCGATTACTCTGGTCCCTTGTCACTCACCCAAAGGCCTTTGCGCAGGCACCTTTTGCAGACTTTGATGTCAGGAGCGAAACAACGCGAGCAAACGGTGGATCCACAAATTCCGCAACGATACACGTCATAGCTGGTCAGCCCGCATATCGTACATGTCCCAGCTATTCTTCCCATGGTGTGTCCAAATAAGCTTTCAAACAAGTAAGATTAAAAGTTTCCATACTGAGGCGAGATTATGGCGAAGCACCTCCACGCTTATAGCTACAGTCGCGCGCGGTCGCAGCGGGCGCTCCTGATAGCCTTCTCGATGACTGCTGCGATGTTCGTGGCTGAGCTTTTCGGCGGCATAATCAGCAACAGCTTGGCTCTGATAGGCGACGCGGGGCACATGCTCATGGACTCCATGGCCTTAGCCGTTGGAGTGCTAGCTTTCAAGCTCGCTCAGAGGCCTGCCACGGCGCGAAGGACTTACGGTCACTACAGGCTTGAAATTCTGGCCGCGCTTGCTAACGGAATACTGCTCCTCATAGTCTCGTTTTACGTGTTCTACGAGGCCTACCACAGGTTAACGAGTCCGGCCGAGGTCAAAGCCCCATTGATGTTGGCGGTGGCGGTCGTGGGTTTGGCCGTGAACGTTTTTTCGCTTTACGTCTTGGGGGGCGTAAGGAAAGAGAACTTGAACGTGAAGGGTGCCTACCTGCACGTTCTTTCCGACGCGATTTCATCCGTCGGGGTCATCACGGCGGCGGTGATAATTTATTTCACAGGTGCGTTCATTGTAGATGCCTTAATGGGGATTTTGATAGGCGGGATAATCCTGAGGAGCGCTTTCGGCCTGCTCAGCGAATCCGGCAAGGTCCTTTTGGAATCCGTCCCGGAGGAAATTGACGTTGAGAACGTGATAAAGGAGATAAAGAAAGTGAAGGGCGTACGAAGCGTTCACGATATGCATCTTTGGTCGATAAGCTCAGGCATCAACGCGATGAGCGGTCATGTCGTCATCGAGGATCAGATGGTCAGCAAGGCCGAGGATGTCTTGATGGAGATCACTTTGGCGCTCAGGGATAAATTCAGCGTAGCTCACACTACAATACAGTTGGAGTGCAATATCTGTAAGAGTCCCTTTACGTGTTCATTGGTCGAAAAAGAGAGGGAATAGATAACTTTCGGAAAAATTCAGCTTTTTTCAATTTAACTAGGGCGGATTGTACACGCTTTCGTACAAGGTCGCACCGAACTTTTCGACCACTTTCGCAGCCAGCCTTGCACCGATGTGTCCTGATTCCTCAATGGATTTTCCACTACTGAGGCCGAACAAGACGCCGGACGCGTAGAAATCACCGGCACCCGTGGTGTCGACCACTTTCGCGGAATAAGCCGGTATTGAAAGCTCCGCACCGTTTGAAAAGATGGCCGAGCCCCGCTCACATTTTTTGAGGCAAACTATTTCTATTGTTTCGCTGAGGGCCCTGGCTGCTTCGTGATCGCTGGAACCGGTCAAGGCTTTCAACTCTTCCTCGTTTGCAAACAGCACGTCCGCGCGAGAGATAATTTTCTGTATTCTTTCTTTGTTTTCTCTTATGAGGGGCGGACTTTCCAGGGAGATTGATATTCGGACACCATTTCCTTTGGCTAGGTCTATGGCATCTCTGGCATTTCTGGCCACCGCACCCTCCTTCAGCAGCGTGATGGGCGTCAGGTAGAGAAAGTTCGAGTTCTTTATCCCCTCTGCAGGTAGTCCATTATAATCCCTGCCGTTTCCTATGTCGACAGCGAAGGTGCGCTGGCCGTCACGAGTTATGAAGGCTATGATCTTTCCAGTGTCGCCCGGGCCTTTTTCGAGGAAGGAATCTATGCCTTGCCTGCGCATGGCTTCCTCGAAAATTTTTCCATCGGCATCATCAGCGATCCTGCTCGCGTAAGCCGCCTTGCCCCCCAGGTAGGAAATGCCCTCGCA
>JBDRCL010000026.1:0-3218 GCA_043821745.1 Methanobacteriota archaeon
GGTGCTTTTTCAGCTCCTCCCAACCTGGCTCCCAAACATCGACTTCCAAGCCCAAGTCTTTAAGCTTGCGTGCGATGAACTCTTGGACTTCCCTTTCCTCGCCCGTAACGCTGGAAAATGAGATCAATTTTTGTAGAAAAGCGACGATATCATCTTTACTTTCATCTATGGTCTCAAAGATGGCCCTTTTGATTCCCTCCCTCGCCAACTCCTCACCGCATTCTCTAGACAAACTCAATCGCTTCCACTGGACACCAGGCTTTACAAAGACCGCAACCATCGCAAAGCTCTGGGTTTGCCCTCGCCATTCCCTCAATCATTTTTATCGCATCATACGAGCATACCCTTTCGCAAATACCGCAGCCATTGCAAAGATCCTCGTTCACGCTCGCGTGTAGGGGCCCCCTCTGCGCTAACTCCTCAACAGTCGTTAAATCCTTAAGCGCAATCCTGGTGTGTTGCACTATTCTTTTAAATTCAATCGACGATTGAACCTTTGTACATGTTGGAAGCTGGACCGATGAGGTGGGTGGCAGAACCATCGAGGTGATTCAACATGCCGAAGAAGGTTAAGAGGGATTGGAAAAAGTATAACGACCAGCTCGTCAAGCGTGGTGAGCTGCTGATCGATCTCGACTTTGTCGAGAACTGGGAGAAAGAGCTTGAGGAGATGAACCGGGGCAAGCGCGGAAAGCCCTTCGACTACCCGGAACGCCTGATCGAATTCCTGGCTTTCCCGCGGTACTTCTTCAGGTTGCCCTTCAGGCAGGAGGAGGGCTTCGTCGAAGCCCTTGCGAGGCTCCTTCCCAGATTGGAGGTGCCCGACTACAGCACGATCTGTCGGAGGATAAACAGCCTTGCGCCGAAATTCGAGCGCAGCATTCGAGGGCTGGGCGATGATGTCGTCGTGGCCATCGATGCGTCGGGCATCAAGGTGACAAACAGGGGTGAATGGAGGCGAGAACTCTGGGGAGGGAAGAGCAAGCGCGGCTACCTGAAAACCCACCTCGCGGTCGATGTGGAGACCGGCCAGATCTTGGCCATGGAGGTCACGGACGAGCGGACCGGTGATAGCAAGATGTTCAAGCCGTTCGTCGAGCGGGCCTCCGGGCGGGCTAACGTCAAACTAGCGCTCGCGGACCCGGCGTACGACTCTCGCGAGAACTTCAACTTCCTCGAGGCAAAAGGAATCGAGCCCGGCATCAAGGTCAAGCGCGGGGCATCCGGCAAGGCGCGAGGCAGTCGGGCGCGGCGACGCGCCGCGAGGGTATTTTTGAAGGATGAAGAGGGATGGAAGAGAAAAGTCGGATATGGGAGGAGATGGGCGGTCGAGGGCACGTTCTCCAACTTGAAGCGGACCTTCGGCGAGTTCGTCGCGGCGCACAAGTTTGAAAACATGGCAAAAGAGCTAGTGCAGAAGGCGTTCTGATACAACCTGCTGATGAACCTGAGCGCAAGCAATTGAAAAAAAGGCTCGGCGAGCCAAATGAGAAAAGGGTTTGGGCAATTTCGCGTTTATTTGTGCAACAAAGCATCCCCCCACCACCTCGAACCAACCTCCAAATCTATTAGATCCCGTTCGTTTAAATCAATAATCCTGAGGAAAACCGGTAGTCCTAAGCAGAGGCGTTACGGCGATGATTTAGTTTATAAGAAGAGGCCCTCCCGATCTACCTCCCTTAGAATATTTATCTGTTGAACAGTGGGAGGTTCAGTTTCTCTGACACTGGGAGATACTTTTAAGTGAAATCCTGTGTTTTGTCTGACCTGCTCGATTGTTATTCCAGGGTGATAAGTGTCTAAATACATCTCTTTTGTTTTATCATCAAATCGGAATGTGCCCATAGTACTAATTACGACGGAAGGTCCTCCTCCCCTAAGCCCTGCTTTTTCTCTTGCTCCAGGACCATTAAGGTAGCCAGGACTAGTTATATAATCCACTTTTTCAACAAACTTTTCTTTTTCATGTCTTATGATGATTACAACTCTTTTAGCTGAGGATGCGATATCATTAGCTCCTCCGCTGCCGGGCAATCTGACTTTCGGTTTTAAAAGGTCCCCTATAACCGTTGTATTGATGTTACCATAGATGTCAATTTGCGCGGCCCCCAAAAATCCCACGTCTGCGTTTCCCCCTTGCACGACTGAACCCAGCATGTCAAACATGTCACCAGCCATTGCTGCGCCCAACGTTAAATCTGGATCTACTATGGAACGCGGAGCTCTTGTGAATGTAAAATCGAAGGCCCCATGTTCCATTGCCATTATTGAATTAGGTGCATGCGTTCTCTTTGCTAACGCTGCGGCTAATATCGGCAAACCCGTCCCAACTATCACTAGCTCTCCGTCTTTAATTTCCCGCGCCGCTGCAACTACCATTAGTTCAGATAATTTGAATTTTTCAGCGTATTCTTTCGACAATCGTTCACCCTCAATATCCATAATTTACCGAAGAGCTGGGTCTATGTGCGGCTTTCAATCTCAATAGCCTCTCCGCCCCAAGTTTATTCAGATAACCCGTGTGATTTTCTACTCCGTAAACCCACTCGTCTAAGAATTTCTCAAAAGTTTCCACATTTCGAGATGCCTCTCCATACATTTTTCTGAACTCAATGTCCATGTCGTAATAACCCTGCATATGCCAGGGATGTCCTCCGTATGGTGCCTCAACCACGGCAACAACTTTAAAGTTGGGCACGACAGTTCTATTTGGATCTGCCCTAATAATTTTATTGTCCACGATTTCCTCCACAGTGGCTACAACTTTTTTTGATGCTTTCAATGCCCAAGCAGTGTCCGCTATGCAACCCCACATCTGGACGTTTCCCTCACGATCTGCCCGCATGGCTTGAACAAAAGTTACATCGGGGTTCAAAGCAGGCACTAAGGCCACTTTTTCACCTGTAAAAGGACAGTCTATTGTTTTGACCTTTTTTTCCCCAAGGAACGTCGACCGTTTTGCGATATCGGAGCCTAAAAGCGATTTTGTCGGCATAAATGGTATCCCCAAACCGCCAGCAAGATATCTACAGGCCATGGAGAAATTTGAATAATCCTCGATTTGTATCGGCTGCGGGATGCCTTTTTCAATAGCTCTTCTGAAGCAATGTGCGAGGCCTAATATTTCGCGTCCATGCCAACTGACTTCTAAGCGATCGACATACCCGGCACCGACTAGCATGTCTATTTCTTCGGTCGCCCCTGACGTAGATATATGC
>JBDRCL010000027.1:0-23411 GCA_043821745.1 Methanobacteriota archaeon
TACTCGACGTTCTCCATGAGCTGCGATATGATCTCGTCGTAGGTCTGCCCCTTAAGGCCTAGTGACCTCAGCCTGTCCCTGGTTTCGTGCCTCACAGGGATCGTAGTGATGTCTCGCGTTTTTTGCATCGATATCCTCAAATGGTTATTACTGTTATTACTCTTATAATTAGTTATACTTTGGTCCTCGTCCATTGTCCCACCGTTGGTTTGGGCCGGGCTTGCTTATAAATGGGAAAAATGTAGTGCCAAACAACTGTCGAGATTTTGAACATGCCTTGGCACTACAAACTTAATTATTAGCTTGACAGCGCCCGCCCGGCCTACTCCAGCCACATGCACATCTCGCAGTTCTCTTCGATGGATGGCGCTACGCGGCATTTCCGCGTTTTTGCTGAGGGATAAAACCTCCGCCGGTCAAGATTTTTTTCACTTTATCGAGGAAATACTTCGCCCACTTTATCGCATTTCTGGCGTCGGTCTCGGACACCGCACCGGCCCTGTCGTAGATCGCGAGATGCCTCTTCCTCCTCATCCTCTCGAACGCCGCGATGACCTCCGTGAATTCCTTGCCCAGCGATGCCTCGACGAACTTGACCACCGACACGTGCTGGGCGTCACCCGAGGGTCTGTAGCCGCGGGAGAACATCAGTGCCCTCCCCGCTTGGAGCATCGAATTGTACGCGATGGAGAAGGCCCAATCGTGGTCCTCATCCATGATACTCGTGGCCGTTTTCAGGTCCCTCTCCGCGAGCTCGAACGAGTCCTTGACCCTTCCCTTGTCCACGGGCAGGCCCTTTATCAGGCCCTCCCGTTCGAGTTGCTCAAGTTTCATCGTCCTCGCCTACTAGCTGGATCCTCTTCCCCTTCAAAACGTCGCTGACGAACGGGTCCTTCCTCTTCACCCTCGACTCGAACTCCGCGGTCGTGAACAGCGTGTAGTTAATCTCCCTGGAGAGCCGCTCCTCCGTCTTTCTGACCAGGGGCAACAGCTTCCTCTCATTGACTTCTCCGACTATCATGAGGTCTATGTCGCTTTTCAGTTGCGCTTCCCCCTTGGCAAAGGAACCGTATATGAAGGCGAGCTTCACCTTGCCCAGCTTTTTCAAATTTTCTTTAATGGCCTCGCCTAGCCCCTCCGTCTTCAGGAACATGCTCCTCAGCTCCCCGTAGATCGGCATCTTTTCATCCGCCGCGTAATACTTCAGGTTCCCCGACGTCTCGCTCCTCAGCAGGCCTATGGACTCCAGCCTGTTCAGCTCCCTCCGCACGGAGTTGGTGTTGGAGCCGGTTTTCCTCGCTAGCTCCCTGACGTAGAACTTCTTGCCGGGGCTGAGGAGGAACATGGCCAAGATTTTCACCCTGGTCCTCGAACCCATCAGCAGCTCAAGCATGAATACATAATGTATTCGATAGTATAAAAAAGTTACTCAACTTTGCTGCGAATCACTCGGAAAGCGTCCGCCCGGCTTGCTCCAGCCACAGGCACATGTCGCAGTCCTCCTGCCTCGGCGGCGGTGTCGGCGACTCCAGGATCTCCTTGGCCCGCGCCAGGACCGGAGGTATGCGGCCAGAGTCCAGCCGCGCCTGCAGTGGGGTTATCCTGAACGGGAAGCAGCCCTGGGAGATGTCGCCGGGCTCGGGCGTGAAGTAGATCAGGCAGCCTCCGGCCACGGGCTCGTACCCGTTCCTCTCCAGCAGGTAGGCGTAGCCGTCGAGCTGCATCTGGTAGTAGTTCGGGATCTCCTTCGGGGGCCGGCCAGTCTTGTAGTCGACGACGTGGTAGCCTTCCGGCGCCTTGACGAGGGCGTCCAGCTTGCCCCTGACCGTGATTTCAGTGGCCGGGTCGGTGGCCCTGAGCATCTGGCTGATGTCGATGAACTCGCCCCTGACCGGGAACCAATCCGGGAGATCGGATTTCCCGATGAACTGTTTCATGTAACCCTTGATCACCGAGTCCATCTGGTTGGGGATGCCCGGGAAGATCGACGGCGCCGAGCCGATCCTCTCGTCGAGCCAGAAGCAGAGCGGGCAGTCCAGGACCGACTGGAGGCTGGTGACGCTCAGCGAGATTTGTTCGGACATTCGATTCAATTATATTTTGCGTACTGTATCTTAAACTTGACAAATAGAAAAACATGAAAGGTATCTTTCAAAGTCACGCTTTTACATTATATTGCGTCATTTTAAAAAGCCAATATTAGTTAAACTATTTTCAATAACATTTATAAGCATTTATTGTTTTTAGTTTAACTGTGATTGTATGAGAAAAACGGCCATTCGGGCTTTGGAGAGGCTTTACAAAGGACCCGCAAGCATCAAAGAGCTATCAAGAGAGTTAGGGGCCAGTTACCCAACCGTGGCTTTCACCGTCAAATCGCTGGTGAATGATGGTTTGTGCGAGAGGACGAGCGGCGCTATCAGGATTAAACCCACCCCCCAGACCCAACTGCTTGGCAAAATTCTCACGAAGTACAATGGCAGGAGATTATTGGGTGGCATACGGGAAAACATTCTGACATCAATTATCGAGCCTGCCACCATCCCGCAGATCGCGAGGCGCACGGGTCTGGCCGAGCAGACAGTCTACCGAAATTTGAGGGGGCTGAGGTCAATGCTCGGAGTTTCGGTGGAGAATAACTGCTATTCCCTGAGAGACGAAGAACTCAAGAGGTTCCTCGAGCTGAGGCGCACGGAAAGGACCCTGAAGGGAGAAGAGGGCGAAGTAACGATAATCTATTCAGATGGGATAATTCTGAAGCGGGCCCCAAAAAGGTTGAAGGTCAAGGGAACGCTCACGGCGTTCTCCCGTTTTCACGATTTTGACGTGGACTACGGCGCTGAGATCAGCGATTACTACGTGGAACCTCCAACCGAGCCGAGCATCGAGGATGTGCTCATCCATGCTCTGCTGGCCAGCCAAACCGCGCTCGAAGCCACGATGTGTGCGGTGTTCTACCTGAAGAACAGGGAGAAGGTCGATGTCGGCAAGGTTGAACGAACAGCAAAGCGCCTTGGCGTGTTGGACAAGTGGCTCGACTTGGTGGCGCTCTGTCGGGCGATGCCGCTCAAACATCCACGGGTATTCCTCCCGTGGGATGAGTTCGTGCAGAAGGCCGAAGTGTACGACGTCAAGGTCGAGCCGCCCTTCAAACTCCTCAAGGTCAACGATCTTTTCATGAAATTGGGGGCTAAGCTGGACCGGGAGGTAACGGCTTACTGCTTCGGCGGGGTCAACTTAATGTTAATGGAACTGAAAGAAGCGACTAAAGATGTAGATCTCGTGGTTGAGGGCCAGCAGGCCTTTAAAGATCTGCACCAGACGTTGCTCGATCTCGGCTATCGCACATTGCGGGTCAGGGAGCAGGGCGAACAGGAACGGGGGCTTGAGGCGTCAGGCATTTACGTCCACGGGAGTCTTCCCCGGGTTGACCTCTTCACGCGCAGGATATGTAAGACATTCGAGCTCACGGAAGGAATGAAGGTGGGGGCCAGTTCGACGCGCTTCGGCAGGATTGAGCTGAGGTTTCTGAGCCTTGAAGCGGTTTTTCTGCTGAAATCGATAACGGGACGAGATGCGGATTCGCTCGACATGGAGGCCATCGCGCGGCGGGGCCTGGACTGGAGGGTACTCGAGCGACTTTATTGGGAGGAGGAGAAGTTCGTGGGGGGGCGGTTTTGCCTCGACGTTCTCGACAGCTTGGAGGTGATTCAGGAACGCTCCAAAACTGCCATTCCTTTCCTGCGCCGGCTACTGCATCGCTGCGTCGAGGAAGGCGTTAAACATTCGGTTGGCCTCGGGGCCAGGAGCTTGGCCGACCTCAAGCAGTACCTCGATTTTCCGGAAGCAACGCTAAGGCGCGCGGTGCAGAGGCTGGCCTCGAGGGGGGAGCTGAAACTGACCAAGCGTGAGGGAAGGATTAAGCTGGAGCTGCCGCATGGCAAAAGATAGTTATTCTAATCGGTGGACGTCTACCCGTCGCCAAACCTGCGCTATTCTTGATCATTGAGTTTGTAAGCTGGTGACGCTTATCGAGATGGATTTGTTCATGAAGTTCTCACTATTAATTGGTGCATTTATTTAAATTGAGTTGCACTTTTTCCATTCATTACAACATGCCAACCATTTCCGGTATCAAGAGTATATAACGTGCCGTGTTTTCCAGTCCACTTCCAAGCTCTTTCGCCGAGTTGGGGGAATGTTTTCGGTTTGGCTTCAAGTAATAGCTCTTCAATAAATTCTCCTTGAAACAGCCGTCCCACGAGCGCACTTAGACAGCTTTGCATCTTGATGAAGTTAAACGATGTCCCACACTCTCGGCATTCCCATTGATTTTCCTTCACATTTCTTAAAGAATCGTAACAACATTCTGGGCATGTTAGCATTTTGACACGCGATCCGATCTGACGATGATGGGATTTAAGATTTCCTGATCCGGTAGGACCCTTTCCCTAAGAACTCAATTATGCCGTGATTCCGTAGAACTTGCAATTGCTGTCGAATTTTTGGACGAATGTGTTTGTTTTGTGGATGAAGCCGGGCCAATTTTTCCTCAAACGTGTACATGTCGGACAATGTGAAAGTTTCTCTGCCAAGTTGTCTGACGTCCGCAAGCACATCCGCCAGCCAACCTCGGGAGTAAACCGACTGCTTACGTAAGAACAGGAATCGCTCCCACGTTTCTCTTACTGTAGCTTTCGGTACTTCGTGCGCATCTTCCACAATTTGAATCCGCGCATCAGTTGGCAGACCCCCTAAGAGGATATTTGAACCGACCCAACCACGTCGCCTTGCGCGTTCGCTCAGGGGTTTCCGGCGTTCAATAATCGATTCGGACATGAAGTGTTTAGGCACCATGAAAAGTTCCGATACAAGCAATGCTTCGGGGTTGTAACGGAGGAAGAGATAATTTGGATTAGTTCCAGCGTATATGGCTTTAATTTTTGGTTCGTATGCTGAATTCATGACGCGATATCCAAAATGGTGGCCTTGACTTTTCAGTTGATAGGTTTCTTCGCAATTGGGACAGGTAAAATCAATTACCTTTTTCCCTGTAGGTGTAGGTTGTAAATTATCAGATGGGCACGCCGGACAGTACAAATTATCTTTGGCCCAAGATTCGGTTAAAACTCTTGCTCGCTGAGACGAGCTTTTGTAAATAGATGCCAAACTTTGATTCAATTCTAAGTTCAATGTTGGCCCCAATAATTATCGGCTTGTGATCTAAAGATTTTGCGCAGGTAGCAACAGCAAAGGATCTATATTGGGATCTCTTATCTGATTTGGTATAGGGATGAGGTTTCGATCGTGGTCTTATAGATTTGCGGAAGAGGTTTTGAACGGCAAAATGCCGATAAAGAAAGAGATTGAAGAGGTTATCTATTCCATAAACTTTGAAGATGTTGTTAGTTCCTCTAGAAAAGGCGCAAGTAAATCTGGCAAAATCCCAATTAGAACTGCTTTAAACAAGTTTTTTGAAGAGGAATTTTTAAAAAGAGGATGGAAAGGCGGTCACGGCGGCGTTGCCGTATTTGATGAAAAACTGGCTCCGAAAACGAAGGTCGATTTCCTAAAGGATAGAATTGCAATAGAAGTGGCTTTTGTACATTCTGATTTTCTCGGAAATGATTTACTTAAATTCCAAATGATGTCTTATTCCCATCTGAACAAAATCGATGTCGGTGTTTACATAGTTGCTACAAAAGAGCTTATTCAAAACCCGAGGGTAAATTTTGAAGGAAGTATTGATTTTGAAAAAGTTAGAAAATATCTTCCCGAGTACAGAAGTTCAATTCAAGTCCCGATTTTTGTTATAGGTTTAGAACCATAGGCCAATACTTAGTCGGCAATATAATCTTCAAAGTCCGTCTAAAATCAGATTTTGATGCTATTTTGGGATTTTGCTGAGGTCTGCGAGAAGCTCGAGTCAACCACTAAGCGCACCGAGATGGTCAACCTAACCTCAGACTTTTTAAAAAAGCTGAAGCCCGAGGAGATCGATCCGGCCGCCTCAATGCTCCTTGACCGCCCATTTCCCAACACGAGCGACGAACGCTTCGACTTGAGCCGGGCGACGCTCGTCGACTTCATCTACCGTATTACGGGCATCAACCGAGCCGACACGCCGGGCAGGGCGAGGGGGATTTTCGAGAAGCAGGTCCGGCGGAGCTAGGACTTTGACTTCACAGGATCGATCGCCTTTAACCCAGGCACCCTCTTCAGGGCCCGGTCGTGCGTCATTATCCTGTCAACGCCCCGTCTCCGCATCGACGCCAGCAGAGTGGCGTCCCTCCCCCCGATCCCCAGATGAGAATACTTGCACAGTTCATCGGCTGCAGCTCCAACGAGCTCCAGGTCGAGTTCGTCGACGGCCAGCGGAAATCCCAGGAAGGCATCCAATTTCTCCCTCCCGACCACGGGCCCCAGGTTTTTGACCAGGAAGTGGGCAACCTCCATCGCGACCACGGTGTTGATCAGGACCCCTTCGTGGATTGCTTTTTTCACTTCAGGAACCACGGACATGTGCTCCGGCGAGTCGGCGTCGAAGTAGTAGGCCCAAACGTCGGAATCAATCATGAGCATGTCGGATGCCCCATATCTCCTTCAGCTTTTCCGGCGGGATCTTGGACCCCCTGACGCACCCCTTTAGCCCCTGCTCGAATTTTTCGGCGCTGACGCTGGGCTTGATTATTATGCGATCGCCATCCCTTTCCACCCGCAACGACTGTCCCTTGCGGATGCGGTCTCGAACGTCAGCGGGCACCGTTATTCTCCACTTGTCGTCCACTGTAGTTTCTCCCATAAATACACCCACCCCACTATTAGTCCCACCAAGTAAATAAATCCTCTGTTCATCAATCCACATGACTTCCCACATAGGCGTTGGGCAAAGGTTCCTTACAAGTGGAAAAATTCCCCAGGAACCTGACGCGATCGAGCAGCAAGGGAATGTTCGAAAAGCAGGTGAAAAAGCAGGGGCAAAGCCCCCGACGACGGCTTCTAGCTTTGCCAAACATCAGTTAGATTAATATAACAGTTGTTATAAAAATAAAACGATAGGAATGCTATTCCACGAACGCCCCGAGGACCTTCTGGACTCCAAGGTGAAGCTGAAGCTGCTCGTCCACCTGTTCGGCCAGCCTGAGGCGGAGATGAGCGAACGGGAGCTGGCGCGGGTGCTCGGCGTCTCCAACTTCTCGGTGAACCGCCTGATGAGGTTCTTCGAGGAGCGCAACCTGGTCGAGCGGCGCCGGCTCGGGCAGATGACGATATGGCGCTTGAGGAGCGGGAGCTACTATCACCAACTGCTGAGGCAGATCTTGGGGCAACTTTTGAGCTTTCCAGATCCAATCGAGCACCTGAAAAAAATCGTGCTGGAATCATATCCCATTGAGCAGGTCAGTATGGTTTACCTGTACGGCTCGGTGGCTGGCGGACGCGAGAGCTACAACAGCGACATCGACCTGTTTGTAGTGACGAAAAGGGGCGCCAAGAAGGAGAAGGTCGAGCAGGCGAATGACAAGCTCCGCAGTTCCTGTCCGCCGCTGTACGGCAACCCGGTGCAAATAGTGACGATGAGTGAGGCGGAGTTCTCGCGCAGGGAGAATTCCGCGTTGATTAAGCAGGTGAAAAACGGGATAAGGATAATTCCGGCATGAATTTAGTCCCGTCCTGTCGTTTGAATGTGGCAAACCTTCGCAACGGTTTTCGGCAGCTACATGTTTTTCATGTTTGTTTTGGCAGCTTGCTCCTAACATATTCCAAAAATCTGGATGCATCCCTGACGATGTTCGCCGCATCTTTATTTCCCAACAACACCTCCAGATACTCGGCCCCGTTCTTGACAGATAGGATCGAGCTGAAGCGGGACACGTTTTTCTTGTGATCTGGTTCGCCCTTGAAAATGGTGCTGAAGAGTTCCACATCCTCATCGTGTTTCATGCCCGCGTGCCTGAAACCCTTCACAAAAACTAGGCGAGCATCCGCGGCCGAGATCGCGGCGTGCACGGCGTTCAGCATGCAGGCGTTGTATCTGGAGTTTGCAAGGGAATCGTTCGCCGTCGCCATGAACTCCTCGGATTTCCTGAAGTAAACCCTGTACTTCGGCCTATCGACGCTTCTCGTTCGCATTGTCTCCGCCGTGTTTTTGGGAGAGGGTTGTTTAAAAATGGACAAAAACCGCCCCGACGGCCAGTTGTAAATTCAGGATGCCAACCAGAGAGTATGTGTTAAATAGGGGAATTAGATAAAATTAGGGTTTTATTTGGAAGCTCTCTTTCCATGCTGGTTTAAAATGAGATACGACAGTTTTTTTGGCACTTTTTTCCATACGGAGACAGGAATTCTCATATTTTCCCAAATATCCCTCACCAACAGTTCTTGCCCAGGAGGATATATTTGTGCCTTGAATTTCAAAATAAAGCCATTATGGGGCTTCATTCGCTCGAACTGAGTAGCTGGTGCGTTTCTTAAAATCCACAAAGGAATCAGACCCAGAAACTTGCACATCTCCAGCTTGGCCTCGAACTCGTCCTCTTCCATGTAGGACAGCGTATTTTTTATCTCAACGCCATAAGCGATCGAATCTTTTTCAACGATTAAATCCAAATCATGCCTGGTCTTATCCCATGCTAGCCCCCGATATTCGTTCGTGTTTTCTCCGACAATTTTAAACCCGTTCAGCTGAAACAGGAATGAAAATAACATCTCTGCGTACACTCCGACTGCCCTTGTAACGACAGGGTCAGAGTACCTTTTGATTATCTTGTATCTGTTATTGACCTCTCTCCGGATATATCGAATATCAGACCGGTACACGAAATGCGCAACGTCTGTTTTCTTCAATCTCAAAAATCCCTCACGGACCATTTCGTCCACTGCCCAGTTCGTGATCCAATGGAAGTACTTGTCCTCAAAAACAGTTTCGATCTGCATCTTGTGATATGGTGAATCTGGATTGCACTTGGGAGTCGGGCTGCCATATTGGTAGGCCCAATGATGGGGGTCTTTGAAAAAAGATTTTATGTCTTCCTTTGCCACCGCGCTTGCCGGCACCTTGCCCGCCGTGTTTTTGGGTGGAGGTTGTTTATAAAAGAGTTAAGATGTTCTTAGCACTCGCAAATAATCGAGGGCTTCACACTTCGATTAACATCCGGCGCCTCGAAAGCAGCTTTATTATGGCCTTTTGCTTGGGCTCGATGTCCATCTCGCGCACCACGTCCTTGGGCAGGTAGATGCCCAGTCGCTCACCGCCGAGCGTGGTTATCGTGCACTCGTACCCGCCAGGCACTCGCTCCTCGAGTGCGCGATCGATAATCGCGCTTGACTTTAAATCGAAAAATTGATCGCCGCAGTTCCTGCATCGCGTCCCCGAAAGGTTTGTTACCACCACTCGTCCGCCTGCGTGATAACACTCGTAAACCATCGCGTCGCTGTAGTCCAATGTCGGCTGTTCACAGGTCGGGCAGTCCGCGTCGCGTATCCCCTTGAACGGGCTCACTTTTCGCTTCTCGGCCCTTGCCAGCAGCCGGCGGATTTCCCCCTTTTCCGCCTCAGTGACTATGTGGATTTCCTCATCCCTTGGCCTTTCCATATTCACCCCTCCGTGAACGCGGTCACGACGACCACGTGCTCCCCATTTATCTTGTGGACTTCGAAAACCACCCTGATCAGCCTTCCGTCCTCCGTCAGCCGCGACCACGTGACGTACCGCTCTTCCATTTTCCTGTCCGGCTTTAGCGGCGTGCCGTAACACAGTGCCATTAAAATCTCTTGCTTCCTTACGTCGTGGCGCGACCTTATGTGGCCCCATTTTATTTGCACCTTATCGTCATTCACGAGTTCGACGACCCACTTGCGCAGCTCCTCCATGTCCTCGAACTTCACTCTCATGTCGGTTTCCCGCTTTTTATGCGTTTGTATTTTACACGTTTTATTAACGTACAAAATACGTCTTACTTGGGAGGTCGCAAGAAACGGCTCCAGCAGCGCGGATTAATGCCAGCAAGCACTTTATCATTGCTCCATCCCTCAACACTTTTCCGCCACGCGTTTGGGCGAAGGTCCTTTATAAACGGACAAAAATCGTCAAAGTCCTGACATCCCAAAAATAAACAGCGACGATTACTTAGAAGGCGGCCAAGAACACGCCCGCGAAGACGAGCGCCATCCCGATCCAGGACCGCGCGTTCGGCTTTTCCTGGAACATGAAGATGCTCATCAGGAAGCCGAACGGTATCGCCGCGGTGGTGACCGGCGCTATGGCGCTGACTTTCTCCAGCCCTATCGAGGAGATGTGGAGGAAGGTTCCCAGGAGCTGTCCGGATAACCCACAGGCCAGGGCCAGCCCGACGTTCCTCCTGCTGAAGCTGTGGCCCCGCCACGACTTTTTAGCGAGGGCATTCAGGCTGAAGAGCAGCGAGGCGAAGACCAGGGCAAGCCAGAGGAAGGTCAGGCTGCCCATGCCCAGGTTGATGCACCATTTCCGCAGCATCTGGTCAAATCCCCACAGCGAGGCCACGATCGTCGCAAACGGCACGGCCCGTTTCCAATTGCTGGGCCCCAGGTTCCGGGGCACGAACAGCAACGACCCGCCGATTACAAAGGCCAGTGAAAACGGCAAGGTGGCCGTCATCCCCTCGCTCAGCAGAAAAAGGGCAAAGATCACTGTCCATACTGGGGATGAATTTGACACCGTGGTGGCGACGTGCGCCTGGGACCGCTTGATGGTGTAGAAGAAGACCTGGCTGGATGCATAAATCCCGAACACCCCCGAGACCAAGGCAAGGATAATCGGGAAATCCCCCCCGAATTCCAGTCCGGTTATCATGACTACCGGGGTGAGCGCGGCAGCGATAAATGAGATCCTGATTGTGTTGAGGAGGGTGGAATTGAGCTCCCGCATGGCCATCTTGCCGATGAGTTGCGCCAACGCCCAAAAGAATGAGGCCCCGATGGCGAGTGTGAAGGCTACAAGGTTCGTGATATCACCCATCAATCGATTAACCGTGATAAAAGGAATTTAGTCCTATTTGATGGTTGTGCCCCGCTTGTAGGCCGCTTTTTTGAGAAGGCCCCTAGATGGCGGCCAGCATCACGCCGAAGAACACCAGCCCCATGCCGATGGTGGATTTCAGCTTCGGCCGTTCCCGGACCAGGTAGATGCTCATCAGAAAGCCGAACGGGATGGTCAGCGACGCGAAGGGCACCAGGGATATCACCGTCTCCATCTGTAGCGCCAACATGAAAACAATGGTCCCCACGATGTGGCCGAGCATGCTGGCGCCGAAGACAAAGCTCATGTTCTTCCGGGTGAAGCGCTGCCCGACCCAGGACTGCGTGATCAGGGATGCCACGATCAGGATCGAGGCCGCGGTGACTATGGAGAGCCAGATGAAGCTTATGATGTCCATGCCCAGGTTGACCGCCACTTTTCTCAGGACGAGGTCGGCGCCGTAGAGAAAGGCGACGAACATGGTCAGGGGGACGGCGGGCCCCCAATCTTCGGTATCCCCCACCTGCTTTCTCTGGACGAGCAGGAAAGACCCGACCATGACGAAGGCCAGCGATATCGGCAGGAGGACCGTTAGCGACTCTCCCAGCACCATGAGCGCTAGTATCAGGACCCACACCGGGGAGGCGTTTCCCACCGTGACGACTTTGTGGGCCGGTGTCCTCTTCATGCAGTAAAAAAAGATTAGCAGGCCGAGGGCCAAGCCGAAGGCTCCGTCCAACACAGCTGCCCCCGCCGCCCAGTTCCAAGGGATTCTCAGGCCGTTCAGCAGCGCCACGGGCGTGAAGACAATCATGGCCATGATGAGTCGCAGCGTGTTGTAGATGGTCGAGTTCATGTCCCGAACCACGAACTTACCCAAGATCTGGCTAAATGACCAGGACAATGCCGTCATGACGACCAGTGCGATGGAGAGCAGGTCCATGATTTCACCGCCAACTTATTCAAGTTTGATGAGGGCGATATAAAGATGATTAATGCTGGTTAATGCCAAAATCAAGGCAGAGTTGTCAAAAGCCACGAGTTCCGTGGTCTCACCAAGTTGAATGCGAAAGTATTTAGAATTGTCAGGATATTTTAGGTTGGGTTCAGATTATGTCGGAGAAAGTAGAGGCAGTAATTCCACCACCGCCCGAGCCGCCGAAGCACTTTACCACGATGGTGATTGGGATAGCTCTGGTAGCCATTGGCGCCATTCTGATAAACCAAGGCATGAACGCGGTACAAACCGAGACCGCACTCATTGTCGGGGTCGGGATGATAGCTTCTGGGGCGCTTTTGGTCTTCGCCGGGGCCAGCAGGGTCTTGCCGGGCAACATCTTGGCCAACATCGGGTTGCTGGCCGCGGGAATATGTCTCTTGGTCCTCAGCGGAACGCAGCTTTCCATGAATTGGGGCAAGGCAATCTACGGCATTGCCCTGACTGTCGTCGGCATAGCCATGATTGTGGTCGGAGTCCAAATCGCCAAGCGCGGCTGGGAAAAGTACACTAAAAAAGAGGCATGAAATTGTTGGATGGAAAACCAAAACCAACAATTACAGTTGGGTTGGAATCTACTCTCGATAAATGGATAACTTTCCCCTCCCTCGGCGATTTTGGAAAATTGGCCCAGACTCACAAGGGATGTTTTTCAAAATACGTTAAAGATGCATTTAAGTTATTGTCGGCCGGTAAAGGCGATGAGGTATCAATAGATGGGAAAAGGGCTGAGGCTCAGGAACTCTTAAAACAAGCGAAGCATATCGGAGCGGATGTTAAATGCACCTTGGGGGGAAATGGTGCTTTGGAGGCCGCAGCGTTCAAGGCGCTGGGGTCAAACGTTATCTTCGCAGGCAGAATTTTCCCCAAACAGATAAGGGAATTGCCCCCGGACAGCCGGAAATTTTTTGGGCAAGTAGACTTTTCATTTGCAAGTGCCCTCGAGAATTTCTATCCGAGTTCATATATTCTACAGGCCCGCGGTACAAACAGATATATTCTTTGCGAGGGTCAGGGAAGAAGGATAGAACAGCTACGACCATATCTGGAAAAATTGCCCGACACGTTGGAACAAATTATGGATAAATACGGCAATTTGGACATGATTAATTTGGTCGGATGGCAGGTACTATTTGCGAATGGGATAAATGACGAGGATATTGGCGTAGTAAAAAAAACGGTGAACAAGATTCGCGGCATGGTTAACTCACCACTTTTTACAGATGCCGGAGGCTTGGCGACTTTTAATACCAGGGACAGGGCGCGTCTCTTTCAAATTTATTCGTTGTTCGACGTGCTTTCAATAAACGAAGACGAGATACTTCAGATTTCAAAAGCAATTGGCATCGATACAAAGGATGAATTAAAGATTATGAACCACATCCTAGAAACATCGGAAAAATTGTCGACCATCTGGCTACACTCTCTCGATTTTCAGATTTCTTTGAGCAAAAAATATAAGAAGGAATTACTTGAAAAAGCGCAAATCGCTTCCGCAGCAGCTGGTGCTTATAGAGTTGAAAATGGAAACTACGCAACTCTCGCAGAACTCAATAAGCGAATAAAAGTGAAAAACTATTCTGAGAAAGGTCTGAGAAAAGTTAAAGATGGTACAAAAGAGCGTGTCAGGACCAAAGACGTCGAGTTGGCAATTACCCCTTGCCTTGTGGCCAGAAACTTTACCTCAACTGTTGGCGCAGGGGACGTCTCCGCAGCCGCCTATGCTAACGTAATTAGCAGGGCCCAAATTAAGAATTGAAAGCTTAGTCAACATGCCAATAAGAATATCGAAGTACGTGGTAAATCGCGTCACAAACCTCAAAAATGAAGTTTTGGAGCTTAGCGCACAGAGATGAAACAACAATAACTGCGAGAGTAAGTCGGAGAACTATGCCGGTTTTCAACTTTCTATTTTTCACTTAATAATCCCGTCGTTTTTTGGTGGTTTTCACATAAGTGAATATGGATAAACTTCACCAATTCCCCAATAAGCCGGTTTAGATACAACGCAGCAGTTTCTTTATTTTCACTGAACTCGCTTTAAAGTTGTGTATTTCTCCACCAGTTTCTCGTTATTCACAGAATTTAGCTCTTTGAACATGGAATCGAGTTTATCTTCAATATCCACAACTATCGCATCCCTGACCGCGTGTGGGAGCCCCATAATCTCCTTTTTGAAGGGTCCAAGGGCCTTTTTACGCGTTTTATACAAAAACTGTTCCTCGGTTTCCCCTTCTCTTTTCTCGGAGACGAGATTAGTTTTAATCCACTCATAAATTTTAACTTTCAAGTCTTGGGGGAAGTGCTGGCTTTCGTAGATCCTGTTCTGGAATTCTGTTGCCAGGTGCACTTCTGCAGTTCCTGCTTCAGGGAACTTATGGAACAATTCAGCCGGCAGGGTGGACGCGCCATGTTGAACCACGCCGCCGAGGCCAAATTCTCCCCGGGCTATCTTTGATAATGTTTTCAAAGTATCAAAATCCAACTTGACTTGCGCAATGGTTCCGTCTGGCAAGACGACGCCGCCGTGGTGCGTGCCGGATTGAACGCTTATTTTGCTGATACCGGTCAAGCCATTGCCCAATTTTTCCTTAAACCCCTTCATAAACGCTCGCAAGTCCTCAGGCGTTGAATTCTTGCCGCCCACCTCGCCGATTTCACCGCCCACGGAAATTTCTATTCCGCGCGGCTGAACCTGCCGGATGAACTTGGTAAGCTCTGCACAAACTTCGAAGTTCAGGCGCTGCTGGTCATTTATGTCATTTTTTGACAAATCAACTAAAGTGGATGAATCAATGTCGATGTTATAGAATCCCGCCCCGATGTATTCGGCGATTAGGGCCTTCAAGGCGTCCAGTTCTTCCCCGGGTTTGGTCTGAAATTTTTTCGCGTTCACTTGGACATGGTCAGCCTGTATAAAAACTGGGCCCTGGAAGCCTTCTTTTATGGCAGCGGCGAGTACTACGCCAGAATATTCTGCAGGCAGTTGACTGGTATATTTAAGCTCCGATCTGGCAATTTCAAAGACAAAGGCCCCAGACTTGTTTTTCTTAGCCACTCGGAAGATCGCGCGAGCCAAATCGTAGGTCATGCCCCTCAGATTTATGGCTGGCACGGTAAAGCCGCCGAATTCTCCCCTGCCAAGCGCCATATAAAATTCATGCATACTTGAGGGATAAACCCCGTTCTCATACGCGATGCTCGATATCCTCTTACAGAGCGATTTTTTTTCTTCCACGTCATCGGTCATGATTAAATCAAACGCAATTTTTTCCACATCTAAAGATTTCATGTTCGCCAAGCTTATCACCTTGAGCAATCTCAGGTTGAGCAATCTCAGGTTAATATGTAATTCAATATCTTTAATTCTTCTTAGCCGCCGTAAAATTTTGGCATTAAAGGTATTAGCTAAGAAGCCGGCATTCCACCTGCCCAATTGCTCGTAGAAGTTGAAATGATCAACCAACCGGGTTTTTCAACAAGTCAAAAAACAGGAAGTATGCTGCGGACGTTGCTTAAAAAGCTCACTCAGCTACACAAACTCGATGTCAAGTTACAAAAAGCCTTAAATAGCCTTATATCAGTTAATTAAAAAAAAGGGCGGTCATTTGAGGTTATTTCACAAAATTTTGGCCACGGTCATGATAACTTTAGCATTTGCAGTAGTTTTGTTGTCGAACTCGGCAGTCGTTGGGGCATCTCCTGGGGAGGTAAAAGTCACCACCCCTTTCCCACGTATCCAGGTCAACCCCGGGCAAGATATCGTGTTGACGGTAACCGTAAGCAATCTCGGCAGTGAATACGAGACGCTCGACTTGGAGGTCTCTGAGCTTCAAGATTGGCAGGTGACCTTGAAGAGTTCCGGGTACTTGGTTAAAATGGTTACACTCGCGCCCTTTGAAAATCAGGCAATAGTCCTCACGGCTAAGCCGCCTATAGGCGTAGGCCTTGGCTCGTATACCGTCGAAGTCAATGCTTCGGATGGAGCGGGCAACATCAAAGACTCCTTGGAAATAGTCATAGATATAGCAGAAGTATCGCCGCTTGGGTTATCCCTCAGTACCGCTAGTCCTTCCATCGAAGGTCCGGCCGGGCAGGATTTCACCTTCACGGTTGAACTGAAGAACGACACCGGCGAGGGCAGGGACATTGTTTTATCGGCAGTCAATCCAACGGACTGGAACGTCACTTTCAAGCAGGGTTACCAGGGGACGCTGGTGCGCGCCGTGAATATCGACTCTGGTGGGAAAAGTTCGTTGCAGGTGGCGGTTTCTCCGCCCTCCAATGTCGAGGCGGGAGAATACCACATCACGGTCCAGGCCACTTCAGGCGCTTACGAGAAGAGCTTGGAATTGGGCGTGGTCATCACTGGCACCTACAAGTTGGGCCTCACCACGTCGGATGGCCTTCTCAACCTCAGCGCTCCGCAGGGTGAAAAGACTCCGGTGACATTGGTAGTTACAAACAATGGGTCTGCGGCTTTGGAGAGCATGACTTTCAGCTCCAGCAAGCCATCAGGATGGGAAGTCACCTTCGAACCTAGCAATGTGCCCCTAGTTTCTGCGGGGTCGTCTGGGCAGGTCACTGCTAACATAAAACCCGCGTCCGACGCCATTCCAGGCGACTACAGCGTGATCATTAATGCTAACGCGTCGCCGCGCGCAACTTCTGCCAGGGTGGAGCTCCGAGTCACCGTCCTCGGGTCAATCTTAGGTGGACTCGTCGGGATCTTCTTAATAGTGGTAGTCATAGCAGGAATGGTATTTATTTTCTGGCGATTGGGCAGAAGGTAGCTGAATGACGCAGAATTTCGTCATAGAGACGACTGGCCTAACCAAAAGATACGATGAGTTAGTTGCGGTCGACAGCCTGAATCTATCCATCAAGGAGGGGGAGCTGTTTGGCCTGCTCGGCCCAAACGGCGCGGGCAAGACCACTACGGTGCTCATGCTCTTGGGTTTAACGGAGCCAACGTCAGGCACCTGCCGCGTGTTCGGCTTTGACCCATTCAGGGAGCCCATGAAGGTCAAAAGCATAAGCGGGTACCTGGCCGAGAGAATGGGAGTTTATGAGGATCTCACCGCGGAACAAAATCTTAATTACATCCTGAAGTTGAATCGCGTTCCCGAAAGTGAGTCCCGCAAACGCGTTAAGGAAGCGCTCGAGGTCGTCAGTGCCAGCAGCTATTCAAACGTAAAGGTTGGGAAGCTTTCAAGAGGGATGAGGCAGAGGGTTGGCATCGCCGGCGTGCTGGTCAAAAAACCCAAGATAGCTTTCTTCGACGAACCCACCCAGGGATTGGATCCCGAGGGAAGCAGGGAGTTGCTGAGTTTGTTCAAGCGTCTCGGCAGGGAGGAAAAAACGACGATATTACTGCTTTCCCATATACTTCATGACGTCCAGCAAATTTGTGACCGGATGGGCATAATGATGAAGGGAAAAATGGTTGTCCAGGGGTCAATTGATGAACTGAGGCATAAACGAGGGGAGGAGTGGTCGATCGATATCGAGGCCAAAAACATCACTCAGGAGCTCATGCAAGAGCTGTCAGGTCTTCGAGGGGTGAAGAACGTTAAGAGGACCGAGAATCTGGTATCGGTCGAGTCCGAAAGGGACCTCAGGTTGGAAGTGATGGAGGCATTTGTCCGCAACAAGGCCTCGCCCTTGGAGCTAAAGGCAAGGGAACGCTCCCTCGAGGAAATTTACGTCAAGTATTTGGGGGGGGCATAACTTGGTAGGGACGCGTGAGATATTCCTTAAGGAGCTGTCCGATAACCTTGGCAGCAAGAGATTTTGGCTCCTGTTCTTCATCATCTACGCACTTGGCATTTTCATAACCTACGGGTCCGTCAGTGGGCTCGGCCTGCAAAGGACGGCTGGGCAATCAGTATTCCTGAAGCTTTTCACGACAGATTCACAGGGCGTTTCTTTCCTCTGGATAGTTACCTTTATCGCCCCGCTGTTGGGCTTCCTTTTCACGTTTGACACCGTGAACAGAGAACTCTCCAGCGGAACCTTGAGCAACGTTCTCTCGCAGCCCGTGCACAGGGACTCTGTGATAAACGCCAAGGTCCTCGCCGGAATTGCGACAGTCACTATCAGCCTGATCGGCGTGACCTTCCTGGTCGTCGGGTTCGGGATAATTCAGTTGGGCACGCTGCCGGCTTTGGAGGAAATCGCGAGGATAATGGCATTCCTGTTTCTTAGCGTAGTATATCTCTCCATATGGGTCTCGGCAGGTCTTCTTTTCTCAGTCATATTCAGGCGCGAGGGCACATCCGCGCTCGCCTCGGTCGCGGTCTGGCTGTTCTTCAGCTTTTTCATCAGCATGATAGCCGCCCCTACCCAAAGTGGAAACATTTTGTACCTTATTTCCCCGCCGTACATCTTCTTTTTGTCGGCATCCGTCGTGTTGAATCCCCTCCTCAGAATTATGGGGCCGCTGTCGATAGAGAAATTATACGGCATGTGGTTCAGGCCATTGCCGGTGGAGCAAAGCCTGTTGCTGGTCTGGCCGCAAATAACCGGCTTAATCGCCGTGACTCTCATCGTCTTCGCCTTATCCTATGTGAAATTCATGAGGCAGGAGATCAGGGCCATTTAGCTGGAGATATTTTTTAGGCATTGGACAGTTAAAAATGGAAAAAACTCCAAAAGTTCAAGTTAAAATCATTTTTTAAATTTGCTATTTTGGAAAAAAATTTCATATCACCGAAAAGTTTTTAGGCGAAAAATCTGTTCCTTAAACGATATAAAGTAAAAAAACGTTATGAGAATGTAGAAATTAAAAATGAGGTGGAAATTTGTCGAATAAATACTACACAGTAGGTAAGGCAGCCCCCAGAAAGGATGCCGTTCCGAAAGTGACCGGACAGGAGAAATTCACCAGCGACGTCGTTATACCAGGGATGCTTTATGGCCGGGCCCTAAGAAGCCCCTATCCTCACGCGAAAGTGAAAAAGATAGACACCAGCAAAGCCGAGGCGATGGGCGCAGTGTGCGTAACTTTTAAGGAAGTTCCCCAGGTGAAGTACAACGAGCGTATAGTCAGTGTTCCTTCGGCAACATTCAAGGATAAGACGGTACTGACGGACGAGCCATTACAAGTGGGGGAGGCAATAGCCGCCGTAGCGGCAGAAACAGAGGAGAAAGCTGAGCAGGCGCTCAAACTGATAGACGTGGAATACGAGAAGCTCGAGGCCATTTTCGACCCAATTGCGGCCATGAGCCCGGGCAAGCCAAATCTGCACGACCACATCGTGATAGAGGGCAAGAAAGTCGAGATAAAGAACAACGTAGCCGTGAAGGTGGATATAGCTCAAGGAGACGTGGAAAAGGGTTTCAAAGAGTCAGACCTGGTAATCGAGAGGGAATCAAAGATCGGCAGGGCCTACCACACTCAGCTTGAGACGAAGTCGGCCGTCTGTGTGCCCGAGCCAAACGGTGGAATAACGGCGTGGACGACCACTCAATCCATCCACAACTGCAGAATTCTGCTCGGCGAAATCTTTGGCATTCCGTTGAACAAGGTCAACATAAAGAAGATACCGATAGGCGGATCTTTCGGTTCCAGCATACACATGAATCCGATTCTCCCGATTTGCGTTGCCTTGGCCTTGAAGTCTAAAAAACCGGTCAAAATGGTGTCAACGAGAGAAGAGGACATGTACGACCACTGCAGGTATCCAACTATCGCAAAGTTAAAGCTTGGAGCCAAGAAGGACGGCACGCTGGTGGCCGCGGAAGTGGAGGCCATCGTCGATATCGGTTCACACAATATCCAGGCTTATCCATATATTGGGTGCATGGCTGGATGGCTTGTTTCACTTTACAAGATGCCCAACCTCAAATACACCGCGAGGGCCGTTTACACGAACAAAGTGCCAACCTGCGCGATGCAGGGCTTTGGAAACCCGCAAATAAACATCATAGCTCAGTCGATGATGAACGAGATAGCGGAGAAGTTTAACCTAGACCCGGTCGATGTGGAGCTCAAGAATTACGTTGGCCTTGGTGACATCTTCTGGGGTCAAGGACCGACGGTAAAGTCCGTGATAAAGAGCTGTGGAGTTGAAGAATTGATCAAAAAAGGCTCAGAGATGATCGGCTGGAAAAACAGGGGTAGGCCCCAAGATAAAAAGGGTGAAATCAGGCGCGGCATAGGCATGGCGCGAGGCTTCCATACCTCTAGCGCAGGTGGCCCCTTGCCAGGGGAAGCAATCGATTACTCAGGCGCAATGATAAAGATCAACGAAGACGGAACCGTCGATGTGGTGATGGCCATGATGGATATGGGCGGCGGTGCGCTCGAGGCCGGCCTGAAAATAGTTGCCGAGGCTTTGGGAGTGCCGTTGGACAACGTTGAACTTTCGCCTACGGATACACGCACATCTGTTTATGACGTGGCCCAGCACGCTACCAGAGGGGTGTATGCCGGTGGAGGCACGATGAAGAAAGTAGCGGAACAAGTGAGGGCGAAATTACTGGACTATGCTTCCAGGATTTTGTCAATACCTGCCCACGCTCTCAAGATCAGACCGGATGAAAAGATTGGCCAGGGAATAATCTATGTGGAAGGAGTTCCCGGAAAGGAGATAACAGTTAAAGAAGTGGCAGCAACCGCCAGATTTAAGGACTGGGGGACGATAGCCGCTGTCGACAGCCTCAGACAGGTGCAAGGGCCGCCGGCTTTCACCCTTTATTTCGTGGAAGTTGAAGTGAACACGAAGACGGGTGAGGTCAAGCCAGTGCGGGCAGTGATAGGCGCAGATTGCGGTACGGTCATTGACCCGATTTTCGCCGAAGCACAGGTCCATGGCGGGTTTCACAGGGGACTAAGCTACGTCCTTTTGGAGGACACCAAGTACAAGACAAAGACCGGCGAACTGACAAACAAGGGCTTTTTGTCCGGCTACAACATACTCAACGCCCAGGACATGCCGGATACGGAAAACGTCAAAGTATTCTTCGCGAACACCTACGAGGAAAGCGGACCGTTTGGAGCCAAGGGGATCGGAGAGGCCGCCATCAACGCAGTGCCTCCTGTGATCGTCAACGCCATCTACAATGCCATAGGAATATGGCTTAGAGATGCCCCCATAACGCCTGATAAGGTGTTAAAGGCACTGAAAGAAAAGGAGGGTGAGTAAGATGACAAACACCAGAATACTGACGAGCGAATTTGAATACCTTGAGCCAAAGACCGTCAAGGAAGCGACCGGCCTTCTAGCCAAATACGGGAAAGAGGCCAAAGTGCTTGCTGGAGGCTCCAACCTGCTCGTCGACATGAAGATTGGAAAAACAGACCCGAAGTATGTAATCTACATCGGAAAGATTCCCGAGTTGCACTCGATATCAAAAGCAGGCACGGATGTCGTCGTCGGCGCAAACGTGTCCTTCCACGACATGATAAAATCCCCAGAGCTGAAGGACTCGATACTGCCGGAGGCGCTAAAGAGCATACAGATTGAAATCAAGAGAATGGGAACGATTGGAGGCAACGTTTGCAACGCCGCCCCAACGGCCAGTGCCGCCACGCCGCTTCTCGTGCTCAACGCGAAGGTCAAGGTCGTTGGCGAGAATGGATCTAGGACGATACCGATTGAGGAGGTCTACACAGCAAACCGCGAGACCTCACTGGCTCAAGACGAGTTGCTCACCGAGGTTCACATACCCGAGCTGACCAAGGGCCACGGCGCAGCTTTTGGCGAGATAAAGAGGAAGATCAAGTTTGCCGCAGTTCTTGGACGCCAGGGAGACACCTGCAATTACTGCAGGATAGCGATAGGCGGATCTGTTGATATGACCAAGAGGGTGAAAAAGGCAGAAAGCGCCATCGAGGGTAAGAAGTTCAACGACAGCGTCTTGGATGAGGCGTGCTCGGCAGCTGTGGAGGAGATAAAAAAGGACAACTGGTATGTTAGGGAAATTGCAAAGGACCTGTTCAAGAAAGTGGTTCAAAAAGCTTGGGAGAAGGCGAGGTGATTTGTATGAATGAATGCAAGATTAAGATAAAGGTAAACGGCAAAGACTGCGAGTTGAGCGTAAAGCCCAACGAACTGCTGCTAAACGTGCTCAGGGACAAGTTTGGCCTTATAGGAACGAAGTACGGATGCGGAACGGGAGATTGCGGTGCCTGCACAGTGCTGATAAACGATGAGCCAAAGCTATCCTGACTGACCTTGGCAGCAACCGTTGACGGTGCGGAAATTATAACCGTAGAGGGCATGGCCACGAACGGAAAACTGCACCCCATACAGAATGCTTTCATAAAACATGGCGCCATCCAGTGCGGTTTCTGCATTCCAGGGATAGTCATGATGGCCAAGGGCTTTTTGGATGAAAACCCGTGCCCGACTGAAGAGGAGATAAGGGCGTCATTAAAGGGCCACCTGTGCCGGTGCACCGGTTACATCAACATAATCAAAGCGATAAAGGCCGCGTCCCTTGAAGTTTCCAAAGGGTAAGGAGAGATGACGAAAATAAAAGTTCTAGAGGCAGGGCACTTAATACAAGAGCTAACAATAGCTGAGGCTCTGGAACTTGTCAAGCAAAAATTGAGCGAAGGCCAGTCAGTCATCGTTGATGGTGTTTACATAGACGCAGCCGACATCGAAAAAGTTAGGGAGCTACTCCCAAAATCCAAGGAGGGCATCTCCTTTTTTCCCATGATAGGTGGCGGAAAAGCTCAACTTGTATAGATTTGGCTACTTTAAATTTAGCTGTTGTTCACGGCCGGCCTTTTCAAGGCATGACCATGGCCATTATTGCCTTCTGAACGTGCAGCCTGT
Organism: Methanobacteriota archaeon; assembly: GCA_043821745.1. Taxonomy (GTDB): domain Archaea; phylum Hadarchaeota; class Hadarchaeia; order Hadarchaeales; family Hadarchaeaceae; genus Hadarchaeum. Next base: position 22,781 of record JBDRCL010000027.1, read on the forward strand.
CCTCGGCTTCCTCGAAGTAGAGTGAGCGCTTGTAGGCGTCTAGGACCTCGCCAGTCACTTCCTGTCCGCGGTCGGCGGGTCCGCAGTGCATGTAGTAGGCCTTGTTCGTCTTGTCCATCATTTCCATGGTTGTTATCCAGTTCTTGAACTTTCCCTGGTAGGCCGAAGCTCCGTCCTTGTCCACTTTGCTGTTGTAAGGCGGGACGAACTGTTTTGGCGACCAAGCCTTAGGGTAAACGAAGTCGGCCCCCTCAAAGGCCTCCCCCATATCGTTGCTGACCTTGAAGCTACCGCCGTATTTCTTCACGTTTTCCCGGCAGCTTTTGACCACGCTGTCCTCGAGCTCGAAGCCCTTTGGATGGGCCAAGACCACGTCCATCCCCATCTGTGTCGTTATGAGGGCCTCGTTCTGCGGAACGGCCAGGGGCTTTAATCCGCCCGAGTATGCGTAGGAAACGACGAACTTTTTGCCCTCAAGTTTGGGTATAGCCGCTCTCGCCGCCTGCATGTCTGCCAGCGCCTGGAACGGGTGGTGCATGTCGTCCTCCATGTTCAACACGGGGATGTCGGCCCACTTCGCGAACTCCTGTATGACCCTGTGCCCACGCCCGATCGTCCACTTGGCCGCATC